>JAKDKP010000501.1 GCA_030453285.1 Propionibacteriales bacterium | reverse complement strand
GCGGTACCGCAATCTGAACGGCGTCGGCACCTTGGCCCCGCACGTGTACAGCTGACCTCGGTGGTGGACCCGTCGGCCGCGTTGGTCGTTTCGGATACGATTCCTGGCTGTACGAACACAGCACTCCCAGGCGAACACAGGACGACCCCCCAGGGCGGCCATCCAAGTACAGGTAGGTCATGAACTTCAAGCGCATCCTCCGTGGACCCATTCTGTGGATCCTCCTTGGCGTCGTCGCCATCGGCATCCTCGTGGAGTTCGCCGGATCCGCCGACGGCTACAAGGAGGAGTCCACCTCCGTCGTCGTCGGCCTGATCAACGGCAACGAGAAGCTCACCGAGGTGCAGCTCATCGATGGTGAGCAGGAGATCCGGGTGGAGGTCGCCGACAAGCCCAAGACCAAGTACAAGGCTGCCTGGGTGGGCAACCAGGCCGACGAGTTGGTGAAGCGCCTCGACCAGCGGGTCGCCGACAAGACCCTCGACAAGTACGTCGGGTCGAATCCGAAGCCCGGCTTCTTCTCCTCCCTGCTCGGCACCCTGATCCCATTCCTGATCATCGGCGTGCTGTTCTTCTTCCTGTTGAACTCCGTCCAGGGCGGCGGCTCGCGGGTGATGCAGTTCGGCAAGTCGAAGGCCAAGATCGCCAACAAGGACACCCCGAAGTCGACCTTCGCCGACGTGGCCGGATGCGAGGAGGCGCTGGAAGAGCTCGAGGAGATCAAGGAGTTCCTCGCCGAACCGGCGAAGTTCCAGGCCGTCGGTGCCAAGATTCCCAAGGGCGTTCTGCTGTACGGCCCTCCCGGCACCGGCAAGACGCTGCTGGCGCGTGCGGTTGCCGGCGAAGCGGGCGTGCCGTTCTATTCGATCTCGGGTTCGGACTTCGTCGAGATGTTCGTCGGCGTCGGCGCCTCACGTGTGCGCGATCTGTTCGACCAGGCCAAGGAGAACGCTCCCGCGATCGTGTTCATCGACGAGATTGACGCCGTCGGTCGCCACCGTGGCGCCGGCATGGGCGGCGGACACGACGAGCGCGAGCAGACCCTCAACCAGTTGCTGGTCGAGATGGACGGCTTCGATGTACGGGGCGGCGTGATTCTGATCGCGGCGACGAACCGGCCCGATGTGCTGGATCCGGCGCTGCTGCGGCCCGGCCGTTTCGACCGGCAGATCGGGGTGGACGCACCCGATCTCAAGGGGCGCCACGCGATCCTCAAGGTGCACGCCCAGGGCAAGCCGATCACCTCCGACGTCGACCTGCTCACCGTGGCCCGTCGTACGCCAGGTTTCACCGGTGCCGACCTGGCCAATGTGCTGAACGAGGCGGCGTTGCTGACCGCTCGTCAGAACGCACGTCAGATCACCAACGAGTTCCTTGACGAGGCGATCGACCGAGTGATCGCCGGACCGCAGCGTCGCAGCCGCGTGATGAACGAGCGCGAGAAGTTGATCACCGCCTATCACGAAGGTGGGCACGCATTGGTCGCGGCGGCCCTGCCAACCATGGACCCGGTGTCGAAGGTGACGATCCTGCCGCGTGGCCGGGCGTTGGGCTACACGATGGTGCTGCCGGACAACGACAAGTACTCCAACTCGCGCAACGAACTGCTCGACCAGTTGGCGTACATGATGGGTGGTCGCGCGGCGGAGGAGTTGATCTTCCACGACCCGACGACCGGTGCCTCCAACGACATCGAGAAGGCCACCAAGGTGTCGCGCGCGATGGTCACCGAGTACGGCATGACCGAGCGGGTCGGCGCGATCAAGCTCGGCACCGGTGACTCCGAGCCGTTCATGGGCCGCGACTATGGGCACCAGCGCGACTACTCCGAGGCCATGGCCTCGGAGATCGACGAAGAGGTGGCGAAGTTGATCAACAACGCCCACCAGGAGGCTTTCGACATCCTCAAGGAGAACCGTCACGTCCTCGACGCCCTGGTCCGGGCCCTCTTCGAGCAGGAGACCCTTGATCGTGCCGCGGTGGCCAAGGTGTTCGAGCCACTGATCCGACGCGACAAGCGCCCCGCGTGGACGGGTTCGGACCTGCGTGTCCCCTCCGACATCCCGCCGGTGCTGCCACCACCGAGTGCGGTCGACGACGAGCCGACCGAGGAGATCAATCTTGGTGGCAATCCACTTCCGCCGGGGCATCGACCGGACACCGAGTTGCCCGGCGGAGCTGGCGAGCCGGGCCTTCCCGGTGGCCACCTGCCCGGCGACGAGGGACCGCAGGGTCCCGGCATCACGAAGTGACTTCCGACGGGGGGTCGAGGGCCGGCACGCCCAGCACCTTCGACCATGATCGGATCGCCCGAGGTGTTCGGGAGATCCTGATCGGCCTCGGCGAGGACCCCGACCGTGACGGTCTGCGCGACACCCCCGATCGGGTGGCGCGCTCGTACGCCGAAATCTTTGCCGGTCTCGACCAGACCGCCGACGAGGTGCTGTCGGCCACCTTCGATCTTGATCATGAAGAGATGGTGCTGGTCACCGACATCGAAGTCTGGTCGATGTGCGAACACCACCTGGTGCCCTTCACTGGTGTCGCTCACATCGGCTACATCCCCAGCCACGAGGGTCGGATCACCGGATTGAGCAAGATCGCTCGGCTGGTTGACGTGTTTGCCAAGCGTCCCCAGGTGCAGGAACGGTTGACCACCCAGGTCGCTGACGCATTGGTGGAACACCTGCAGCCCAAGGGCGTGATCGTGGTGTTCGAGTGCGAACACCTGTGCATGACGATGCGGGGGGTTCGCAAACCCGGTTCTCGTACGGTGACCAGTGCGGTCCGCGGTGCGTTGCGCAAACCAGCCACCCGGGCCGAGGCGATGGCGCTGATGCGCCGGCCCGGATGACCATTCCCCCAACAGCCAGGCCAGCCGT
>JAKDKP010000500.1 GCA_030453285.1 Propionibacteriales bacterium | reverse complement strand
CCGCCGAGCGTGGAGTGGGGGAAGGACTCGGGGGAGCGACCGATCGGCCAGCCTTTGGCATTGAGCTGTTGTTCAAGATCAGGACCGAGCACGCCGGCCTCGATTCGGGCCAGGCCGGAGTCCTCGTCGATCTCCAGGACACGGTTCATCCGGCCCATGTCGAGCGAGACGATCTGTCGCTTCTCGCCTGCTGGCGGCTCGAGCGAACCGGAGATGTTGGAGCCGCCACCGAACGGGATGACCACGGCGTCAGCGGCCACGGCGGCCTCGACAATCGCGCGGACCTGATCTTCGTCGGCGGGATAGACGATCACGTCGGGCACTCGGGGGAGCACGTTGGTGCGGATCCGCAGCAGGTCCCGCAGACTCTTGCCGTACGTGTGCACGACCCGATCCATGTCTTCGGTGATCACGTACGTCTCACCGACCGCGGCGATCAGCTTGGTGCGCAACTCCTTGTTGAGTTGGGATGCCGGGACGTCGAGTTCGTCGAAGGCGATCGGTGCGATGGCCGGCTTGGTCAGGTCGAGGCCAACGGCCATTTTCACGAACGGTGCCATTCCGGGCTTGTTCTCGTGGTTGAAGGCAACGCCTTCGACTCCCCAGCCCCACCACTTCATGTGCTTCACGCCGGTCATTGTTCGTCTCCTGTTGGTGCTTCTGTGCTGTTGACTGCATTGTCGTCGGTCCGCTGGTCGCTGGTCGGTCCGGCCCCGGGTTTTGTCGACGGCGGGCGGTCGTCAATGCGCGGAATGCCCATCTCATCGGCGGCCGGGTCGAACAGATCCCGTACGGCTTGGGCCAGCCGCTGCGAGAACGCCACCGGTGTCTCTCCTGGCTCGGCCGCCATCGGCGCACCGAACACCAGGCGCATCGGTGGACGGCCGGGCTTGGGCCAGGAGCGGCCCCGCGGCATCGCCTCGTGGGCGCCGACGACCGCGACCGGCACGACCGGCACCTGCTGGTTGATCGACAGGGCGGCGGCGCCGGGCTTGAACGGCACCATCGCACCGGTCCGCGAGCGGGTGCCCTCGGGGAACAGCAGGATCGGGACGCCTTCGCTGAGCAGGGTTGCTGCCACGCTGCGTCGGTTGCGGATGCCGGAGCGTTCGATCGGGAACGCGTTGTAGAGCAGCGCGGTGAAGATGCGCCGATGCACCTTGGTGAAGAAGTAGTCCGCGGCGGCACCGGTGGCCAGGTTGCGGCCGACTGTGAGCGGGATTGCGCACACGATGGAGGTGGCGTCGAGGTGGCTGGAATGGTTCGCGACCACGACGTACGGGGGCTTGAGGCCCTTCAGTCGTTCGGTCCCCTCGACCGTCATCGTCACCAGCGACCACGCCAGGGGCTTCAGCAGCAGGCGTTGGGTCACGAACCGCACGGCGGCATGCAGCGGCGAGGAGTAGCGCGAGGTCCGAGACACCACTACACCCTAAGGGTGGTTGCCCGGCCGTGTCGGGTGGGACTCCGCGTGGATGACGGAGATGCTCAACGCGAGGACTTCACCTGGGCCGAGACCCAGCGGACGACCGGGCGGGGGAGATGCCGGATGGCGGCGACCGCCACCTTCCACTGCGGCGTGGGGATAGACAGCACCAATCCGCGATTGAGGTCGCGGAGCGCCTCGGAAACCAGCCTGTCCACGTCGATCCACACCGGACCGGGCAGCTTGGAGGTGTTGATCTCGGCGCGGGTGTGGAACTCGGTCCGCACCCAGCCCGGGCACAGCGCGGTGGTGGTGACGCCGGTGCCGCGCAGCTCGACGGCCAGCGATTCGGTGAGGGCGGTGACGTACGCCTTGACTGCCGAGTACGCCCCCAGGGCGACGAATCCGGCCACCGAGGACACGTTCAGGATGCGTCCCGAGCCGCGACGCTTCATGCCTCGGGCGGCCGCACCGGCCAGCACCGTGACCGCGGTGACCATCACGTCGATCGCCGGACCGACGCTGTCCATCATGTCGTCGTCGAGCAGGCGGGCATGCACCCCGAAGCCGGCGTTGTTGATCAAGATGTCGATCGGCTTCTCGTCCCTGCCGAGCCGGTCAGCGACCGCCTGCACCTGCGCAGGGTCACTCAGGTCGGCCCGCAGGATCTCGGCCTTGATCCCGTACGTGGTCGCGAGGGTGGCCGCCGTCGTCGCGAGCCGGGCTTCGTCACGAGCCACCAGCACCAAGTCGTGTCCGCTCGCGGCGAGCTGGGCGGCGAACTCTGCGCCGATGCCGGACGTGGCACCAGTGATCAAGGCTGTGGGCATGGGGTGCACCCTACCGGTGCAGCGGGATGGCGCGTGGAGCACTAGGCTCCTGCGCCAAGCGACAGGCAGAGGCGATCGCCGTCCGCCCAAGGTGTCGGGAACGGCCTCCTCGGAAGGTGGTCGTGAACGCCCTGAGCCCCGCGTGGGCGGGGAGCTCTTCAAGACGCCCAAGGCTCTGGAACGTCACTAGGGTTCATCCCGACGTGGACGAGCGGCGACCGCTCGAAGCACCTTAACCGATGTGGTCGAGGGACTGAAGCGAGAAAGTAGTGCCGTTCATAGAGTTTTGGGAGTTTTAGCCCCCACTGATTGGGAGATCATCGTGTTAGACTCCATCCGCGGACGGTGATCTTGTCGCACATACAACACTGGCCCGCCCCGCAGCAACGGGATGGGCCAGTGATCGACACCAAGGTGCCGTGGTGACTTAACTCAGTCGTAGCCACTGTACCGGGGCCCCCTGAGGCTTCGCCTCAGCTCCTTCCTTGGGTCGTCCAGGAAGGAGGGCCATGCTCAGCAGTGTCGGGCGTGGCGGTGATGGAGACGTTCCGGATCTGTGCTCGCATCCGGCAATGGGGGTGGGGACAGTAATCTGTCTGTGGGCTCTGTCGAGGTGGCTGGCCCTCAGAGGGTGGCCCGGCTC
>JAKDKP010000499.1 GCA_030453285.1 Propionibacteriales bacterium | reverse complement strand
GGCCGACGGCTGAGGGCCCCACGGGGCGGTCGGGCGTTGGCCGGGGCCGTACGGAATGCTCATGATCTTGGTTCCCTTCTCTGGGGTGGATGTCTCAACGATCACTCGGGTCCCTGTGCGGCCGCTGTGGGAGGAGAATGTCCTGGCTGAGCGTCTGTTCGCCCGGGCGAACCCGCCCAGGTGCGGATCCTCGTACGTCGTGGGAGGGTCGATCACATGACCACGCCCGCGCCGCCGAGCACCGGACCGTGGCGCTTCTGGTGGTGGCTGATCGCCCGCCAACGTGGGCGGATCGCCTGGTGCGCGGTGGTCAGTGCGGCGTGGATGCTCAGCATGATGCTGCCGCCGTACGTGCTGCAGTTGGCCATCGATGGTGGTCTGACGACCGGCTCGCGCGCCGACTTGTTCGGTTGGGCCGCAGTCCTGCTGGCCGTCGGTGTGGCGGTGGCCATGTTGTCGATCATGCGGCATCGCACGATGACGTGGGTCCGGGCGACCGCTGCACACCGAACTGCCGAGGTGGTGCACGAGCAGGCTGTCAACCTCGGAGCTGCCCGAGCACCGACCGGTGAGGTGTTGACCATCGGCCTGGGGGACGCCTGGACGGTGGGGCGCAGCCTGGTCGCCACCGGCCCGGGTGTGGGAGCCCTGGTCGGATATGTGACGGCGGCGGTGCTGCTGTCCCGAATCCATCCGATGCTGGCCGTCATGGTGCTGCTCGGGGTGCCGGTGCTAGCCATCGTGCTGGGCCCGCTGCTCTCCAGGCTGCGGAGAGTCGCTGGCCCCTACCGGGAGCAGCAGGGTCGGGTCACCGCACGGATCGTTGACATGATTGGCGGCCTGGGCGTCCTGAGTGGATTGGGTGGCACGGCGCACATCGAGGGCCAGTTCACCGAGGAATCGCGCCGACTGCAACGGCGCGGCTACTCGGTCGCCCCGACCGCGGCCATCCTGGCGGCTCTGGGGGCGGGACTGCCTGCGGTGTTCCTGGCGGCGGTGATGTGGCTGTCGGCCAGGCTGGCCGTGGCGGGGGAGATCACGATCGGACAGGTCGTGGCGGTGTACGGCTACACCGCCTTGCTCGTGGTGCCGGTGGGGATGTTCATCGAGAGCGCGGTGGAGATCAGCAGTGCGCTGGTGGCGGCCGAGCGGGTGTCCACCCTGCTGGCCCGAGGCCCCCGTACGGGAGAAACGCCAGCCGGCGGACTGGTCGACGACCTGTCCGGCGTACGGGTGGCGTTCGGCACCTTTCAGGCGGTCGTGGCCGGCAAACCCGAGGAGGGCCGCGACGTGCTGGAACGATTGGCCGGACTCGGGGAGGGGTGCGTTCTGCGCCCAGACGTGCTGCTGGCCGACAATCGGTCCTACCTGTTCGCGGGCACGGTGGACGAGGTCATCGCCGGCGCAGGAGTCGCCGATTCGGCTCTCACCTCGGCTGCCCTGCACGTCGCCGCCCTCGATGACCTTCCGTCCGATGGCCGGGAAATGATCAGTGATCGCGCCCGTACGCTGTCGGGCGGGCAACAGGAGCGGCTGCGGCTGGCTCGGGCTGTCGCCCAGGAACCTGCGGTCCTGCTGGCCGTCGAACCGACCTCGGCCGTCGACGCGCACACCGAGAATCTGGTGGCACAACGCCTTCGGGCGGCACGACAGGGACGGACAACGGTGGGCGCCACCACCTCGGCCCTGCTGCTGTCGCGCACCGACCACGTCTGGTTCCTGATCAAGGGTCGCGTGGTGGCGACGGGTCCCCATCACGAGCTGCTCGCCACTCACGACGTCTACCGCAGACTTGTCCTTCGCGGAGGTGACGAGGCATGACCGGACTGCCTGTCGCCGATGCCGGCACCGTTCGTCGGGCCGCGGTGGCCCTGGTTCGCAGCGACCCGAGCGGTCTCCTGCTCGCCTGCACCCTCACCACTCTTGGGGCGGCATCGGGGCTCGTTGCGCCGGTTCTGGTGGGGATGATCGTCGACAACGTCGTCGCCGGGCGTGGCTTGGAAGCCATTGATCGAATCGGGTTGTTGCTCGTCCTTGCCGCCCTCATCCAGTTGATCTTGATCGGGCTGGCCAGGACCGTCGGCCTGCGGTGGGGGGAACGAGCTGCCGCCCGCCTCCGTGAGCAACTGGCCACACGCGTGCTTTCCCTGCCGGGACGCAGGATCACCGCAACGGGGACCGGTGACCTGACGGCGCGGGCCACCACCGATGTCGGCCTCGTCTCGACGGTGCTGCGCGACGCCGTCCCCGAGATCGCCTTCGCCGCTGTCCAGGCAATGATCGTCATCGTGGCTCTGTTCCTGCTGGATGTGCGCCTGGGGGTGAGCGGGACCCTTGGACTGATCGGTATCGCGCTGGCGCTGCGGTGGTATCTGCGTCGGGCCAGGTCGGCCTACCTTGCGCAGTCTGCCGCCAACGCCGAACTGGGGGAGATTCTGCAGGCGACAGCCACGGGGGGCCGGACCGTCGAGCTCCTTCGGTTGCAGGAACGGCGTCGGCGGTTCTTCGCCGGCGGTGTCGTCGAAGCCCGGCGGCACGTCCGGGCCACCCTTCGCCTGCGCACGGTGTTGTTCACCAGCATTGACGTCGCGCATGCCGGCGCCGGGGTGCTGGTACTGATCATGGGTGGGCTGCTCGTGTTCGACGGGGGGCTCAGCGTCGGCGTGGTGATCGCCGCGCTGCTGTATGTGAACCGTCTGTCAGTGCCGCTGGACACGTTGCTGGTGTGGACCGAGACCCTGCAGAGTGCGTTGGCCTCATTCGCCAGGATCGAAGGAGTCGGTCAGGCGGCCGTGTCCGAGCCGACGACAGATCGACGTCCAGTCGGCGAGGAACTCCGGGTCGACGACGTGACGTTCGCGTACGAAGGAGGTGCCGACGTGCTGCACGGGGTGACCTTCACCGTACGAGCC
>JAKDKP010000498.1 GCA_030453285.1 Propionibacteriales bacterium | reverse complement strand
GATCAAGGGCACGTTCACCTCGGTTGCCGTCAAGGCTCCCGCCTTCGGTGACCGCCGCAAGGCCATGCTGGAAGACATCTCGATCCTCACCGGTGGCCAGGTCGTCGCAGCTGAGGTCGGCCTCAAGCTGGACCAGGTCGGCCTCGAGGTGCTCGGGCGTGCCCGCCGCATCGTCGTGACGAAGGACAACACCACCATCGTCGGCGCCCAGGGTGCCGAGTCGGCGGTCAAGGCTCGCATCGGCCAATTGGAGGCACAGCTGGAACGCGCCAAGATCGAACACGACCAGGACAGCCTGGAACTGCGCATCGCCCGGATGAACAGCAGCGTCGCCGTGATCAATGTGGGAGGCGCCACCAGCGTCGAACTCAAGGATCGAATGCTGCGGGTCGAGGACTCCCTGGCCGCGGCCCGCGCTGCCCTGTCCGAAGGTGTCGTACCCGGTGGTGGTGCCGCCCTGGTGCACGCCCGCAAGGCCGCCGAGAACCTCGACCTGGCCGGTGACGAAGGCGTCGGCCGCGATGTCGTGGTGACCGCGCTCAGCGAGCCGGTTCGTTGGATCGCCATCAACGCCGGTTACGACGGCGACCAGGTGGTGGCCACATTGCTGACGCTCTCACCCGACGACGGCTTCAACGCCCTCACCGGAGAATTCGGCCGAATGGACAACTTCCAGGTGATGGACCCACTACAGGTCACCCGCGCAACGCTCGAAAGCGCCGCCAGCATCGCCGCCCTGCTGATCACCACCGAAACCGCCATCGTGGAAGAGGTCGAGGGCAACCCCGGCTCCATCAACGCCCCCGGCTTCGGGGACCTGGCCGAAGGACTGGTCCGACCGAGCAATATCTACTAGCCATCTAGGGGTTGTGATACCTGGAGGAAGCCGTTCAACGCGGGCTGCAACGCCACGCCCGGGCGCGGGTGGGCCAGCGCTGGCGGTGATACATCTCGTTCTTCAAGGTGGCGGATTCACTGACCACAACGAGTTGTGATCACACGAGAGACCTCAAGTCTTGCTCCCCGGTACCGAAAGTGACTTACCCAGCAAGGTGACGAGTTGGTCTTGTTCATCATTTGTGAGGTTCGACACGGCGGTGCGGGCGAACTCGAAGGAAGCTTCAAAGGCGGCATTGAGCCGATCGCCCTCCCGGGTCCGAATGATGTGCCGCGTTCGCCGATCCGCAGGGTCCTGCTGCCGCTCAATGAGATTGCGTGCTTCAAGGCGAGCGACGATCTGCGTGACATTGGAGGCATCGCAACCCAGCTCTTCGGCGAGCTCTCCCATGCCTCGCTGGCGCCCAAGGCGGCCGAGGACGCAGGCGTGGGCAACGCTGAGGCCGTGTTCGCTGGCGGCGGTTTCATAGGCGCGGTCATAGGCGTCCACGAAGTCGAACATCGCACGCTCGGCGTCGGTGGACGCGGTCACGCGCCCGAGAGGGAGTGCCATGGGCAGCAGTCTACGACAGTTCCTTGATTCACTCAAGGAACTGCCCTAGAGTGATCCTTGATCCAATCAAGTATCTATCGAAAGGGCTCCCATGAGCACACTGTTTGACCCGATCACCGTAGGGAAACTGCACCTATCGTCACGGTTGGTGATGGCACCGATGACCCGCAACCGGGCGACCGCCGACGGGCTGGTCACCGACCTCACCGCCGAGTACTACGAGCAGCGCGCCAGCGCGGGCCTGATCATCACCGAGAGCACCCAGCCGAGTGTGATCGGGCAGGGGTACATCCTCACCCCCGGCGTGCACAGCCCTGCGCAGGTCGAAGCCTGGCGGAAAGTGACTGATGCGGTCCACGCTCAGGGAGGTCGGATCGTTGCGCAGCTGACGCATTGCGGACGGATCGGCCATCCTTCGCTCTACCCTGACGGGGTGTTGCCGGTTGCACCCTCGGCGGTCGCATCGGGAGAGCACCTGATCACCCTTGACGGACCGCTGGAACATCCGACACCGCGGGAGCTGACGACTGACGACATCGGCACCACGATCAATGATTTCGTGTCGGCCGCTGGCAACGCTATCGAGGCAGGTTTCGATGCAGTCGAGATCCATGGAGCCAATGGTTTCCTCTTGCACCAGTTCCTCGCCGACAACACCAACCTACGCACCGACGAATACGGCGGCTCGTTGACGAACCGTATTCGTTTTCCTGTCGAGGTGGTCACCGCTGTCGCGGCAGCGATCGGCCCCGATCGCGTCGGAGTCCGAATCTCACCAGCGAGCACGTACAACAACATGATCGAAGCCGACCCCGTCCCGGTATACACCGCACTACTCAAGGAACTGGCAGCCATCGACATCGCGTACATCCACCTGGTCGAGCTGGGTGACCGCGAACTCACCAAAAGCCTACGAGCGGTATGGCCGGGCGTGCTCATCCTCAACCCCCATGCCACCGCGGAGGCGTTTCCCGCCACCGTAGATTCTGCATCGCAGGCATTGGAGGCCGGAGTTGCCGATGCCGTCGCGCTGGCATCCTCGTGGCTGGCAAATCCCGACCTTCCCACCCGTATCAAAGCGGGCGGACCCTACAACACACCCGATCCAGCGACGTTCTATGGTGGGGATCACCGCGGCTACACCGATTACCCGGCGCTCACGAACGGCCAGAACTCATGACTGGCACCATCTTCATCACCGGTGCGCGGGGAAAGACCGGGCGCGAAGTCATCGAACAGCTCAGCCAGCACAGTGATGTCACTGTGCGAGGTGGCTCGTCTCAAGACACCTCTACTCATGACATCTTGTCCGCGTCGACCATCGTGCAGTTCGATTGGAATGATCGGTCAACCTGGCCCACCGCGGTCGAGGGAGTGGACGCGATCTTCCTGATGCGCCCCGATGTTCCCAATGTACCGGAGTTGATCACCGACCTCATCTCACATGCTCCGAACGCGCACATCGTGCT
>JAKDKP010000497.1 GCA_030453285.1 Propionibacteriales bacterium | reverse complement strand
TCGGCGTCACGCTGGGTGGTGACCCGTTGGACTTTCTGCTGCGGCAACCGATCGGCCAGGGATGTCTCATCGCCGGAGCTGTGCTCGCCTGCGCCGGGTTGATCTGGGTGGATCGGCTCGCCAACCGATTGGGGGGGACCGCCCGATGACAGCCGCGGCCCAACTGTGGTTGTTGCTGGCGGTATGCCTGGCCGGGGCCGCCGCCCGCCTGGCGCTCCCGACTCCGCGGCTGCCGCACCGCGCGCGCCCGCCACGGTCGCTGCCGTCGCGATGGGCGGCAATTCTGCGTGGCCATCCGCAAGGACTCACACCCGTGCGCCGTTCCCTGTTGGCGATTCCGGTGTTCCTGGGCGGCACGGCTGGACTGCAAGGAGTGGGGTTGCCGAGTGCTCCCGCCTGGATGGTGGCGGCTGCGGGTGCGGCGGCCACCTGGTTGCTCCTCGGACAGATCGAGCCCGACGCCGTACGACGAAGACGAGAGCAACTGATCGACGACCTGCCGCACACCTGCGAACTGCTCGGCAGTTGTCTGATCGTCGGGTTGCCCCTGCGCACCGCGGTCGATGCGGTCGCCTCCGCCGTTGGCGGACCGGTCGCGGAGGATCTGCAAGAGGTCAACGCGCTGATCATGGTCGGCGCCGATGAGGCCGACGCATGGCGGGCGCTGGCCAATCATCCCCAATGGGGTCGGCTGGCCGGAGACCTGGCACGCTCCTGCGAGTACGGTGCGTCGTTGGCCGAAGCACTCAGCCAGCACGCCGCTGAAGCGAGGCTGCAGCGCAGAGCCTCAAGGGAGGCGCGCGCCAGAACGGCTGGAGTGAAGTCGGTGGTTCCACTGATGGTGTGTTTCCTGCCTGCCTTCTTCCTGATTGGTGTCGTGCCGATCGTCGCCGGCCTCGTCCTGCGGCTGCTGAACTGATCCAGGACCGTTGTGCACAAGGGAATCCGCTTCTGCCGAAGGTTGTGCACAGATCGGCGGATCGGTGGTGGATCGGCGCCATCAGCTCACAAGGTGGCTGTGCATCCTGGCGGATGCGGCGCCCGGGGCGGGCGTCACGAATGCAGAGGGAGTCAACACATGTCCACAGTTCACATCACCAAGGGATCCGAACTCGTCAAGGGGTCGCCCGCCGAGGCCGTCGCCTCGACCGAGATGGCAGTTCCGCGTCGGCGTCGCCGACATCAGCGAGGCATGACGACCGCCGAGTATGCCGTCGGCACCGTTGCCGCAGTGAGTTTCGCCGGCGTGTTGATCAAGATCCTCACCGATCCGACAGTCAGCAAGCTGATCCTCGACATCATCTTGTGGATCCTGAAGAAGATCGCCGGATTCTGATCATGACGGTCTCGGGTGGGTGCCGGGAGGCCGGTGCCCACCCCAGCCAGGAAGGGGAAGAAGACATGCGTGAGCGACGTGGCGACCGTGGCATGGTGACCGCCGAACTGGCGATGGGCACGATTGCCGTGGTGGTCCTTGTCATCCTGCTGTCGGGAGCTGCGTCACTCCTGGTGGTTCAGATGGGCTGCCTCGATTCTGCGTCGGAGATCGCCCGACAGACGGCCCGCGGTGACAAGGCTGCGGTGGCAATGGCGCGTTCCGATGTGCCGGCAGGGTCCGCGGTGTCGGTCCGTCGCACCAATGATGCCGTGCGGGTCGAGGTCAGCACTCCGGTCCGTCTGTTGCCGTCACTGCCGGCCTTCACCGTACGAGCAGAGGCCACGACCGTACTGGAACCTGGCGAATGATCACCGTGCGCGACCAACACGGATCCGGCACCGTCCTCGCCCTGGGAGCGATGGCGATCTTGGCCGCGGTGCTTGCGGTGGCCTTGGTGGTCGGCTCGTATGGGGTTGCCGATCATCGGGCGACCACGGCCGCCGACCAGACCGCGCTTTCGGCCGCGACGGTGGCCGCCGAGGGCGGGGATGCGTGCGCGGCCGCCCGGCGAGCGGCCGACAGTAACCAGGCAAGGCTCGTCGCCTGTCAGCAGACCGGGGACGCCGTCGAGCAGGTGATCGCCGTGACGGTCGAGGTCGACCTGCCGCAGCGGTGGCCGGGGCTCCCGTCGACAGTCTCTGCCCGTGCCTGGGCCGGTCAGGTCGAGCAATGAGCCGCTGCCGGTATGGGTGGGCAGACTGTCGCTCATGACCAAGAGCACTGCGCAACGACCCCATCGGATCGACTACATCGAGCTGAACGTCGCCGATCTCGCCGAGGCCACCAGGTTCTATGGCGAGGCCTTCGGCTGGGAAGTTCACCTGGTACGGCGATGCCTACGTCGGCATCGTGGACCCGGCGGACTCATCGGCAGAGGTCGGTGGGCTGGCGCCCAGGTCTGAGCCGCCGACACGTGGTGGCCCTCTCGTGCTGATGTACTCCGCCGATCTCGACCAGACCGTCGCCGCTGTGGAAGCGGCTGGCGGCACCATCGTGCGCCCGACCTACAGCTTTCCCGGTGGCCGCAGATTCCATTTCAACGATCCCAGTGGCAACGAATTGGGGGTCTTCGCCGACGCGTGACCCGGCATCGGCACCGGCCGAGCCGCCGGCCATCGGCTGCGCAGCGTTCCCGCGGGAACGTTCGTGCGGTTGTTTCGGTCGCGCGGAACCTCGCGCAGGACTGCGTCGCCATGGCAAAACGGCCACGGCAGAACGGACAGGTCCGGCAGGCGAAACGCACAGTCTGGCCGGCGTGAGGGGCTCTGTCGGTGCTGGCTCGGAAGATCAGGCTGTGCTAGCTGGCGAAATTGCCCGGGCCGGCGGTAAATGTTTCCCGGCTGTGAGGGCTGGGCGGGCAAATTTTGTCAGTGCTGGGTGGTGTGCTGTGAGGAGTCCGGATTGGGCCGGGCTGATCGTCGAACAAGGGGGGTTCGCGGTGGCAGCTACGGCGCACCAGAACCATGATCAGGTAAAAGTTTC
>JAKDKP010000496.1 GCA_030453285.1 Propionibacteriales bacterium | reverse complement strand
AGCACGTTGTGCTGAACCAGCCGGTCCATACCCGCAATACCGATTGCGGAGAGCAGCGCACCGATCGTGGTCGGTATCAGGCACACGAGCAGTGCGACCAGTACCGGGACGCTCACCGGAGCGGCGGCATAGGACGCTATCGGGTGCAGCGTCAGGGCGACCACGACGAAGACGATGGACAAGCTCGCCAACAGGACTCCCAGGGCGATCTCGTTGGGAGTCTTCTGTCGAGAGGCGCCCTCGACGAGAGAGATCATCCGATCAACAAAGGTCTCACCGGGCTTCGAGGTGATCCGCACGACGATCCGATCCGACAGCACCCGGGTGCCGCCGGTGACGGCGGATCGGTCGCCACCCGCCTCACGGAGGACGGGCGCGGACTCTCCGGTGATCGCGGACTCGTCGACCGACGCGATTCCCTGGACGATGTCGCCGTCTCCAGGGATGAGCTGCCCCGCTGAGATCACGACGACGTCACCCAGAGCGAGGTCTGATGAGGCGATCTCGCGGACATCGGCGCGCTCTGCGGCGGGGTCGTTCGTGTCGTCGTAGTTCTCGATCCGCTGCGCCATGGTGCTGGTGCGGGTCCTACGAAGTGACTCCGCCTGGGCCTTGCCCCGGCCTTCGGCCACCGACTCGGCAAGGTTCGCGAAGATCACCGTGAGCCACAGCCACACGGCGATAGCCGAGGAGAAGGCCGCGGGCACGGCGGTGCCACCCGAGGGGGAGGGACCGCCGAGGAAAGGCTCCGCGATGGCGATCAGCGTCGTGAGGGCGGCCCCGACCCAGACGATGAACATGACTGGGTTGCGCCATTGCTGGCGCGGGTCGAGCTTGCGCAGCGCGCCAGGAACGGCGGTGCGCAGCGTCGTCCAGGTGGAGGCCCGCTGCGGGCGGCCGGTGGAAGGGGCCGACGCAGGGGTTCGGACAGGGGTAGTGGTGGACATGTCTTACATCAACCCTTCCGCCAGGGGACCTAGCGCGAGTACGGGGAAGTAGGTGAGAGCCGTGATGAGGATGGTCATGACGACGAGCAGGCCGACGAACAACGGCCGGTGGGTCGGCAGAGTGCCGGCGGTCTCAGGGACTCTGCCTTGCGTAGCGAGGGAACCGGCCAGCGCGAGCACGAGCACGATGGGAAGGAACCGACCCAGCAGGATCGCGACGCCCAGGGCCGTGTTCATCCAGGGCGTGTTGGCAGTGAGCCCAGCAAAGGCGGACCCGTTGTTGTTCGCTGCCGAGGTGAACGCGTAGAGCACTTCGGAAAGCCCGTGCGTTCCGGGGTTCCAGATGGACGTGGACACGACATCGTCACGGACCCCGGGTAGGGCGAAGCTCAGGGCGGTGCCAGCGAGCACGAGAGTGGGGCTCACCAAGATGTATAGCGCCGCGAGCTTGATCTCGCGCGGGCCGATTTTCTTGCCGAGGTACTCGGGGGTGCGACCGATCAGCAGCCCGGAGACGAACACGGCGATCATTGCGAGGATGAGCATGCCGTAGAGACCGGATCCGACTCCGCCGGGGGCGACTTCACCGAGCATCATGTTGAGCATCGGCATCATTCCTCCGAGCGCGGTGAAGGAGTCGTGCATCGAGTTCACGGCACCGGTTGAGGTGCCAGTGCTGGTCGTCGCGAACAGCGTCGATCCGAAGATCCCGAAGCGCTGCTCTTTACCTTCCATGGCTGCGCCGGCTGCTTCCGGCGCGGAGCCCAGACCCGCCGATTCCAGTGCGGAGAGGATGGTGTAGGAGGCGAGGAACAAGGTGGCCATGGCTGCGAGGATCGCGGTGCCTTGGCGGCGGTCACCGATGATGGTGCCGAAGGTGCGCGGCAGGCTGAACGGGATGACGAGCATGAGGACGATCTCCAGGAGGTTCGTCCAGGCGCTCGGGTTCTCGAAGGGGTGAGAAGAATTCACATTGAAGAACCCGCCACCGTTGGTGCCGAGAAGCTTGATGGCCTCCTGCGAGGCGACTGGACCGCCCGGGATTGACTGCGTGGCGCCGGCGATGGTCTCGATCTGCGTGAAGCCGTTGAAGTTCTGTACGACACCGCCGATGATCAGGACAATGGCCGCGATGATGGAGAACGGCAGCAAGATCCTCAAGGTTCCACGCGTGAGATCGACCCAGAAGTTACCGATCGTGGCGGAGCCGCGGGAGGCAAATCCCCGCACGAGAGCGACAGCCACGGCCATCCCGACCGCCGCGGACGCGAAGTTCTGGACGGCCAGCCCGGCCAGCTGCACCGAGTAGCCCAGCGTGACCTCGGGAGAGTAGGACTGCCAATTCGTGTTCCCCACGAACGAGCTCGCGGTGTTGAAGGAGAGGTGCTCACTCGGCGAGGGCAGCCCCAGTGAATACGGCAGGAGGGGCTGGAGGCGCTGCAGGCCGTAGACGAGCAGGACGCCTACCGCTGAGAACGCCAGCACTGATCGGAGATAGGCCTGCCAGCTCTGACCGGAGCTCTCATCCACCCCCATCAACCGGTAGGCGCCCCTCTCCAACGCAAGATCTTTCGATGAGGTGTAGACGCGAGCCATGTAGTCCCCGAACGGGCGGTGCACCATCGCCAGCACAAGAGCCACCGCCGCAAGAGGTGCCAGCGCAAGTATCCACGTCATCAGAATCGCTCCGGCTTCACGAGAGCGACGACCAGGTAGAAGACTGCGAGGACCCCGAGCCCAGCCGCGATGACCTCGAACGCGATCACAGCTTCTCCACCGCCTTACCCACGAAACCTATGGCCACGAAGAGGGCGATGACGCCGGCCACATAGAGCAGATCAAACACGGAGGACTCCATTCGGAGGAAGCCAGCACCTGGAGGTGCTGAGCGTCCACGTTGGACGCACAAGCCGATCTAACCGCCACCGCAGGGACAGAAGGCGCTTCCTAACGGAACGCATACGGTGATCAGGTAAGCC
>JAKDKP010000495.1 GCA_030453285.1 Propionibacteriales bacterium | reverse complement strand
GTGGGGGGAAACCGTCCCGCGGCCCCCCCCCCGAAAATCCTCGTATACCCCACCACTGCGCCCACGCCCCGTGGGCGGCCCTTGCGGGCCGCCCGCGTGGCGTTTCTGCACCCGGGTCCCAGCAGCAGCAATGCCGTACCACTTCGGGCGGCGCACCCCACCACAGCGCAACAAGCTCACGTGCCGCCAGACACCGACAGTGATTTACGCAGCAGGATGACGAGTTGGTCTTGTTCATCAAGGCTGAGGTTCGACACGGCGGTGCGAGCGAATTCGAAGGACGCTTCAAATGCGGCATTGAGCCGGTCACCCTCTTGTGTCCGACTGATGTGCCGGGTGCGCCTGTCCGCAGGATCCTGCAGCCGCTCAACGAGGTTGCGTGCTTCAAGGCGAGCGACGATCTGCGTGACGTTGGAGGCATCGCACCCCAGCTCCTCGGCGAGCTCTCCCATGCCTCGCTGGCGCCCAAGGCGTCCAAGGACGCAGGCGTGGGCAACGCTGAGATCGTGTTCGCTGGCGGCGGTTTCATAGGCGCGGTCGTAGGCGTCCACGAAGTCGAACATCGCACGCTCGGCGTCGGTGGACGCGGTCACGCGCCCGAGGGGGATTGCCATGCTGACAGTCTACGGCGACTACTTGATTCACTCAAGGACCCTCGGTATGGTCATCCTTGATCCAATCAAGCATCTACGGAGGAGTGCCCCATGAACACACTGTTTGACCCGATCACCGCAGGGAGGCTGCAGCTGTCGTCACGTTTGGTGATGGCTCCGATGACCCGGAACCGGGCGACTGCCGACGGGTTGGCCACCGACCTGACCGCCACGTACTACGCGCAACGCGCAAGCGCTGGCCTGATCATCACCGAGAGCACCCAACCGAGCGTGATCGGCCAGGGGTACATCTTCACGCCCGGCATGCACAGCGCTGCGCAGATCGAAGCGTGGCGGAAGGTGGTCGACGCAGTGCACGCCAAAGGAGGGCGGATCGTTGCGCAGCTGACCCACTGCGGACGCATCGGCCATCCTTCGCTCTACCCCGACGGTGCGCTGCCGGTTGCACCCTCGGCGGTCGCATCCGGAGAGCACATGATCACCCTCGACGGGCCGCTGGAGCATCCGACACCGCGGGAGATGACATCCGATGACATCCGCGCAACGGTCAGTGATTTCGTGACGGCTGCTCGCAACGCCATCGAGGCAGGTTTCGATGGAGTCGAGATCCATGGAGCCAATGGCTTCCTCTTGCACCAATTCCTCGCCGACAACACCAACCTACGGACCGATGAGTACGGCGGTTCGATCACGAACCGCGTCCGGTTCCCCATCGAGGTGGTCACCGCTGTCACTGCCGCGATCGGCCCCGATCGCGTCGGAGTGCGAATCTCACCGGCGAGCACGTACAACAACATGGTCGAAGCCGATCCCGTCCCGGTCTACACCGCGCTGCTCAAGGAACTGGCAGCCCTCGATATCGCGTACGTCCACCTGGTCGAACTGGGTGACCGCGACCTCACGAAGAGCCTCCGTGAGGTATGGCCGGGCATCCTCATCCTCAATCCCCATGCCACCGTGGAGGCGTTTCCAGCCACCGCGGATGCCGCATCAGAGGCATTGAAGGCCGGCGTTGCTGATGCCGTTGCCTTGGCAGCCTTGTGGCTGGCAAACCCCGACCTTCCCACCCGCATCCAAGCTGGCGGGCCCTACAACACACCCGATCAGGCAACGTTCTACGGCGGGGACCACCACGGTTACACCGATTACCCCACGCTCACGAACAACCCGATCTCATGAGTGACCGCCGCACGCCAGCGGGCGTGAAGACATGAAGGCACTCGTTCACCACCACACAGCGCAGCACGCGCTACGGATTGCCGATGTCCCCCATCCTGTATCGGCTCCCTCGCAAGCGCTGATCCAGGTCGCCGCCTTCTCCTTCAATCGTGGTGAAGTTGCCTTCCGTTCGCCGAATCTGGCAGATGGCACGATTCCCGGCTGGGATGCGGCTGGCATTGTCGTGACGGCGGCTACCGACGGCTCCGGCCCTCAGGTGGGATCGCGTGTCGTCACGTTCGGATGGTGCGGAGGATGGGCCGAGTTCCGCGCCGTCGATACCGATCAGCTCGCCCTCGTACCTGACGGAATCGATCTCGGGACGGCAGCAGCGTTGCCCGTCGCGGCGGGCACTGCCCTCCAGGCCGTTCGTCGACTCGGCCCCCTCTCGGGCAAGCGTGTGCTGATCACCGGTGCATCCGGCGGTGTCGGCCGCTATGCGGTCCAGCTCGCGCATCTCGAGGGAGCTCACGTCATTGCCTCCATCGGTGATCCAGTCCACGATCTCGGTTTGCACGAGTTGGGAGCAGCCGAGATTGTCATCGGCCCGGCGGCGGTGGACGGAGGGGTGGATGGCGTCATCGACAACGTCGGCGGTCGCCAGCTTGCTGACGCCTACACCCTGCTCACCGACGGCGGGCTGATCATCGCCGTCGGTAAGGCGTCGGAAGAACCGACGACAATCGACTTCGAAGCGGCACGGGTCAGGCACGACCGGGGCGGAATCGAAACCTTCAACGTGCAGGTGCCCCTCGGAGACGACCTTGAGCAGCTTGTCCGCCTCGTCGATGAGCAACGACTGGCGATCTCCATCGGATGGCGCGGTGACTGGCTCAGATACGAACAAGCCATCGATGCACTGATCGGCAGAAACGTCATGGGCAAAGTCGTGCTCGACATCCACACGAGCGCCTGACGCCTGCGCGGCGGGCGAATCCGCAACTCAACCATCGACTCACCTCACCTTAGGAGCCTTCGTGCCCAACACAACCCATGACCCGGCAAGCAGTTCGCCCACAGACCCTGAAATGACCGCCGTCGCCCTGGACGAGTTCGGCGACGTCGACGTGCTCTCCTTGCGCCAACTCCCAGTCCCTGCTGTCGGGGACCAC
>JAKDKP010000494.1 GCA_030453285.1 Propionibacteriales bacterium | reverse complement strand
CCGCCAGTTCGAACTCTTCGGGCGACTCGTACGAGTGCATGTCCAGATCGATCCCGATGGCGACGTGGGACCGGCGGGTCTCCTCGAACTGACGCACCATCAAGGTGCCGGTCCGGGCCGAGGAGCGCCAGTGCACGTAGCGGCGATCGTCACCGGCGACGTACTCGCGCAGGGCGTGGAAGGACACGTCGGAGTTGGTGAGCTCGGCGGTGGTGTAGCCCTCCAGGTCGCGGATGAATCCGCCTTGTCGGCCGGGAATGCGCACGGTCCGCGGGTGCACGTACAGGTCGATCGCGTCGGTCCACCGGATCTCGCGACCCATCAGGCCGAACGGGTCACCGCGGACGCTGCGCGCCGGACCGATCCGGATCACGCTGCGCCGGGTCGTCGGGACAGCGAAGACCTCCTCATGCGAGGCGCGGCCGGCCAGCGTGGGCAACCCGAAACTGGCCAGCCGGCGACCGACCGGCAGTTCGAGGCGAGCCGGCAGGAGCCGCTTGTCGGAGGTGTTGGTGACGATCAGGTCACCCAGCGCGCGCTCGCCGACGACGACCTGGGTGGCCTGCAGTCGTAAGGTCACCTGGTACGTCTGGCGGCCAAGGGTGAACGCGATGGCGCACACGAAGGCGACCAGGCACGCGATCATGATCAACTTCAGTTCGAGCCAGCCGAATCCCCAGCCCAGCAGAGCTGCAGCCAGTGCGCAGGCCAACAGCATCCAGCCCGGCCACAGCACGCCCAGCACCTGTCGGGCATGACGCAGCCGTGCCTGGAAGGTCGACAGCCGGGTGCTGGCAGTCGCGGTGCTGGTGACCGCCCCGGTCCGCGTCCCACCGATGGTCCCCGTACCGATCGTGCCCGTACCGATCGTGCCCGTACCGATCGTGCCGGTGTCGTGCGGTGCCCGGACGGCCTGGCGGGGCCCGCTGGCCTGACTCATGCCGCGCCGCTCTCCACCGGGGGGCTCACCGCCGCCACGACGCGGGCCAGCACCTGCTCGGCGGTGACGCCGTTGAACTCCGACTCCGGGTCGAGGATCAGCCGGTGCGTCAGGCAGTGTGGCGCCAGGGCCTTCACGTCGTCGGGGATCACGTACTCGCGTCCCTGGGAGGCCGCCCACACCTTCGACGACCGCACCAGGGCCAACCCGCCACGGATGGACACTCCCAACCGGACGTCGGCGGTGGTGCGGCTCTCCTCGACCAGCCGAGTGATGTAGTCCAGCACCGACGGCTTGATGTGCACCCCCGCGCTGAGCTGCGCCATCTCGGCGACGGCCTGCGTGGTGACCACCGGTGACAGCGCGGCCGAGCGTGGCCGCGAACCACCGGTGGCGAGAATGCGCATGGTGTTCTCGTGATCGGCGTGACCGAGCGAAGTCTTCATCAGGAACCGGTCGAGCTGCGCCTCGGGCAGTCGGTACGTACCCGCCTGCTCGATCGGGTTCTGGGTGGCGATCACCATGAACGGGTTGCCGACCGAGTACGACTTGCCGTCGACGGTGACCCGGGACTCCTCCATCACCTCCAGCAGCGCGGACTGGGTCTTGGGCGAGGCGCGGTTGATCTCGTCGGCCAGCACGATCGAGGAGAAGATCGGGCCCTGGTGGAACTCGAACTCGGCGGTCTTCTGGTCATAGATCGTCACCCCGGTGACGTCGCTGGGCAGCAGGTCGGGGGTGAACTGGATCCGCGAATGCGTACCCTGCACGGTCTGGGCCAGCGCCCGCGCCAGTGAGGTCTTGCCGGTGCCGGGGAAGTCCTCCAGCAGCAGGTGCCCCTCCGACAGCATGCAGGTGACCGCCAGCCGGATCGCGTGGGTCTTGCCCAAAATCGCCTGTTCGACGTTCTGCACGACGGCACCGAAGGTGTCGGCAAACCAGTGGGCCTGCTCGGCGTTCATGGGCATGGGAAGCTCCTGCTGCTGGGGACGGAAGTACTGAACCAGGGAGGCGTCAGGGCGGCCAGGTGTACCACGGGGCGGTGATTCCGTCACAGGTGGCCCGGATGTCCTCACCGACATAGCCGTAGAAGCTGCCTTCGTTGCTGCCGGCACCGGATCCATCGGTCCGAATCGTCTTGTTCGTGAAGGGCTTCTGATCGGTCTTGGCGCCCTTGCCTTCTGCCTTGCACGTCACACTCGAGTTCGGTGGGAAGTTGACGACCTCGATGCGGATGGCGGCACAGGTGTTCCCTTGGCACGAGGAGTGCGGACCTCCCTTACGCACCGTCACGCTTCCGGTCCGGCCATCGGCCGTGGCTCGCGACGAATCCTGGCCCGCCGTGTTGACCGCCACCATCTCGATGGCCACCCCCTGGTCCCTGCCATCGCCGGCCGTGATCGGGTTCGGTGTCGTCCCCGTCTGCCAGTCACCCCAGTTGCCGTTCACCGCGGTCCGATACTTGTAGGACAGCGGAGTCTTGCCGTACCCCGAACCGTCAGACCACGAAAAGGTGACCGTCTTGCCGGTACCAGTGGCCGACACCTTCGGTGGGCCGGGGGGGCCGTACGGCTCAACGGTGTTGGACCAGTCGCTGAACTGGCTGCACTTGTCGTTGGCGCAGGCCTTGAACCGGACGCGGTACTGGTCGCCGGGATTGGCCCGGATGGTCTCCCCGGACTGTCCGAAGGGCGGATTCGGGCCCCCGGTGGCCTCCACCTGATAGCTGGTGATGCCGCGGCCGTTGGTCTTCGGCGCCGACCACGTGTTGACCACATCGCCCGGCCCCTGCCCAGTCGCCCGCAACTGCGCGGGAGCAGGGGTGGACGGAGCGCCGAACGGTGTCACCTGCTGGGCCGGATCGCTCTCGCCAGACGCGCCCGCCTTGTTGGTGGCGGTCACGGTGAAGGTGTACGCGGTGCCGTTGGTGACGCTGGCGGTGAAGCTGCGGACCGAGCCGTCGGTGCTGCCGACCTTCTTGCCGTTGGCGTACACCTCGTACGAGGTGA
>JAKDKP010000016.1 GCA_030453285.1 Propionibacteriales bacterium | reverse complement strand
TCGCGCTCGAGGTCTTTGTTGTCAGTCGCGGTGCCGACGGTCTCCTTGATCTTGCCGCCGACCTCTTCTGCCTTGTCCTTGAAACCCATGCTCACTCCTTCATTGGCCGATACATCGGATCCCCAGACTACTCGGGTGTCGACATTGGGTGCTCGGGGGCCACCTGGAGCACCCGAAACCCCTTGTCGCTGGCCACGCGGTCACACCGGTACCCCTGATCGGTCAGCCAGCGCTGCAGCGAGTCGGCGCCAAGGTTCTTGCCCACCACCAGTCGGGCCAACCCGTCGGGGGCCAAGGTCGGCAGCCAGCGCAGCAGGAGGGCATGCAGGGCAGGTTTGCCGATCCGGATCGGCGGATTGGACCAGATCTGGTCATAGCGGATTCCCTTGCTGGGCAGGGAATCGGGCGTGTGCAGCTGCACTCGGTCACCAACGCCGGCGGTTTCGGCATTGGTCCGGCACAGCGCCAGTGCGCGCTCGTTGGTGTCCACCGCATCGACGATCGCCTCCGGTCGTACGGTGGCCAGAGCGGTGGCGATGGATCCCCAACCGCAGCCGAGATCGAGGAATCGGCGGCCGCTGGTCGGGGCCGGCAACTCGCGCAGCAACACCGAGGTCCCCCGGTCGAGCCCGTCGCGGGCAAAGACGCCGTTGGCGGTGACGAAGGTGAACTCGCGTCCCCAGATCGTTGCGGCCACCGTACGGCGCACCTCGACCGAATCGGGAGTCGCGAAATAGTGGTCGGTCATCTCACAGCTCCCGGGTCGCACGAGCCTGATCGGCGCGTTCGGCAAGTCGGTCGTCGGTGGGGTAGCCGACCTCCTCCAGGGTCAGGCCGCCGGCAGGCATCACCGGCACCTCGCCGGCGCGTACGGGCCGAGCAGCCAATGCCGTCAACCAGGCCGGCTCGCGTCGTCCGGAGCCGACGTCGACCAGGGCCCCGGTCAACGACCGCACCATGGAATGACAGAAGGCGTCGGCCCGTACGGTCAACTCCACCACACCGGACAGGTCGCCTGCGGTCCTTCGTACGGCGTTGAGTTCCAGCAGGGTACGGATCGTCGTGGCTCCTGCGCGGCGTTTGCAGAACGGGGCGAAGTCGCGCAAGCCGATCAGCCCGGCGCTTGCCTCGTTGATCTTGGTGAGGTCCAGTGGCGGACAGGTCGCCAGATGGCGCCGCAGCAGGGGATCTGGAGCATGATCAGCATCCCAGAGGCGATAGACGTAGCGCCGCCAGATCGCGGAGAACCGGGCGTCGAATCCCGGCGGAGCCATGGCCACCGACCGCACCACCAGATCGGCCGGCAGGGCACGAGCCAACCGGCGGGCCAACAAGGTGGGCAGATCGGTGTCCTCGTCGGTTGATCGCTGAGATCGGCGTACGGCCAACGGGTCGACGTCGACGTGCACGACCTGCCCGCGGGCATGCACTCCGGCATCGGTTCGGCCGGCACAGGTGAGGCGGGGGAGCGACGGCAGATGCAGGACGCGTCCGATCCAGTCCTCCAGCTCACCCTGGGCGGTGCGCAGACCTGGCTGACGAGCCCAACCGGCGAATTCCGTGCCGTCATAGGACACGTCGAGGCGGAGCCGGGTGAGGTGATGTGCCTGCTCCGGTGCGTTCTGGGGCACCCGTTCCGGGGATGCCACGGTCAGCGACGGTTGTAGGTGAGGTCGAAGACGGCGCGGCCGGCGTCCAGCCCGCGCTGCTCGAACTTCGTCACCGGACGCTTGGACCAACGCGGCGACCAGCCGGCCGATGATCCATTGGTGAAGGCGGGGTGTTCGTCGAGGACATCGCGCATCCAGGTGGCGTAGCCCTCCCAATCGGTGGCCAACCTCCAGGCGCCACCGGGACGCATCCGAGCCGCAACCAGATCGGCGAAGGCGGTGTCGATCAGCCGACGCTTGTGGTGCTTGGCCTTCGGCCACGGGTCGGGGAAGAAGGTCCAGAGGCGGTCGACGGCCTCGGGCACCAGCAGGTGTTCCAGGGCGGAGACGGCGTCGGCCACCACGATCCGCACGTTGGTGAGCCCGGCCGCGGCGAGCTTGGCCACGATCGCGGCCGCGGCCGGCTCGTACACCTCCAAGGCAAGGACGTTGGCGCCCTGCCGGGCCGCCGCCATCGGCAGCAGGGAGTCACCCATGCCGGGTCCGATCTCGACGATCAGCGGTGCGCGTCGACCGAACACCTCGACCAGATCGAGCTCGGAGCCTGGCGCCACCACGGCGCTGTGCTCGGCACGGGGGACGTCCAGCACGAACTGGTGACGATGCCGATCCCAGGCGGTGCGTTGGGCCGCGGTCATCCGGTTGCTGCGCCGCACGAAGGAGAGCACCTCGCGGCGTACGCGGGCGGCGTCGACGCGCAGGTCGTGCTCAACGCCCTTGCCTGCTCCCTGGGTGGTCGTCTCCACGGGCTCTCGCCTCCTTCGTCGATGGTGAGTCTGACCCTGACCACCGCCCGGGGCGGGCAGTTGGCTCACCCGGCGGGCGGAATTCTGCCCGCCAGGAAGCCATTCTGCCCGCCACGTGCGGCAAGGGAGGGTGGTGCGCAGCGGGTCAGCGCTTGTTCATCGGTACGAAGTCGCGGGTGCGTTCGCCGACGTACACCTGCTTGGGGCGGGCAATCTTCTGATCCTCGTCATCGACACTCTCCGACCACTGTGACAGCCAGCCCGAGGTGCGCGGGATGGTGAACAGCACGGTGAACATCTCCGGCGGGAACTGCAGCGCCTCGTAGATCAGGCCCGAATAGAAGTCCACGTTCGGGTACAGCTTGCGGCTGACGAAGTAGTCGTCCTCCAGGGCGATCTTCTCCAGCTCGGTCGCGATCTCGAGCAGCGGGTTCTTGCCGGTCACCTCGAAGACGTCGTCGGTCGCCTTCTTGATGATCTTGGCGCGCGGGTCGTAGTTCTTGTAGACCCGGTGCCCAAAGCCCATCAGGCGTTCCTTGCCGTTCTTCACCCCGTCGATGAACTCGCCGACCTTGTCCTTGCTGCCGATCCGGCGGAGCATCCGCAGCACGGCCTCGTTGGCGCCGCCGTGCAGCGGACCGTAGAGGGCGCCAATGCCGGCGGTGACGGCTGAGTACGGGTCGACCCCCGATGAGCCGACCGAACGGACCGCATTGGCCGAACAGTTCTGCTCGTGATCGGCGTGCAGGATGAACAGCACCTCCAGGGCCTTGACCAGGCGCGGGTCGGCCTCGTACTTCGGCTCGCTCATCTTGAACAGCATCGCCAGGAAGTTCTCGGCGTACGACAGGTCGTTGTCGGGGTAGACGTACGGCTTGCCCTGCGAGTGCCGGAACGCCCAGGCTCCGAGGGTCGGCATCTTGGCGATCATCCGGGTGATCTGCAGGTCCCGGTTCTCCTTGTCGGAGAAGTTGATCGCCTCGGGATAGAAGGTCGACAGGGCGCTCACCGCGGACTGCATCATGCCCATCGGGTGCGCGTCGTAGCGGAAGCCCTGCATCAGGGTGCGCAGGTTCTCGTGCACGAAGGTGTGGTGGGTGACCTGGTGCACCCAGTTGTCGAGCTGGGCGGCATTGGGCAGTTCGCCATTGAGCAACAGGTATGCGACCTCGAGATAGGTCGAGTTCTCGGCCAACTGCTCGATCGGGTAGCCGCGGTACTCCAGAATGCCGACGTCGCCATCGATGTAGGTGACGGTGCTGCGGCAGGAGGCCGTGTTCACGAAGCCCGGGTCGTAGGTGGCCAGCGGTGGCTGCCCCTCGGCCTGGATCTGCTTGAGGTCCGCAGCCTTGATGTGGCCGTCGGTGATGGGGATCTCGTACTCGGTGCCGGTACGGTTGTCGCGCACCGTCAAAGTGTCTGCCTTGAGCGCATCGGTCATGGACCTCAACCTACGCGGCGCCGGGGCGCAGGGACAATTTCGGGGTGCAACTCCGTCGCTGGATCACGCGTTTTGACCCCGGTCCGGGCCGGCGGTAGGCTGTGACGCTGTTGCGCTGGGACGTGTCCACACGTCTGTGAGTGCCCGTCGTGACCACCTCGGTTCTTGATCCTCGGGGTGAGCCGGGTCCGCCCTGCGTACCACCTGTTCTGTTCAGCTCTGAGGAAGATTGGCCTACGACCGTGTCTACGTACAGTCCCAAGCCTGGTGAGATCGCCAGGAACTGGCTCGTGATCGATGCCTCCGACGTCGTCCTGGGGCGCCTCGCCGTCTCCGCCGCCGTGCTCCTGCGCGGCAAGCACAAGCCGACGTACGCACCGCACGTCGACACCGGCGACTTCGTCGTCGTGGTGAACGCGTCGAAGATCGCGCTCACCGGCAACAAGCGGACCGACAAGATGGCCTACCGGCACTCCGGTCGTCCGGGCGGTCTCCGTGCCGTGCCGTACGGCGAACTGCTGAAGAACGATCCGCGCAAGGCCGTCGAGCTGGCTGTTTGGGGCATGCTGCCCAAGAACAAGCTCAGCCGCCAGTTGATGAACAAGCTCAAGGTGTACGCCGGCCCGGAGCACCCGCACGCGGCGCAGAAGCCGCAGCCGCACGAGATCACTCAGATCTCCCAGTTCGTGCCCGCCAAGTCAGGCCAGTGAGGACAATCGTGACCGACACCACCACCGAAGACGTCGTCGACGAGACGGCCGCCCCCGAGGGCGCCGCCTTCGCCGAGGGTGACAAGGAGATCGCCTACCGTTCCGAGGCTGCTGGCCAGCCCGGTCAGGGCACCCCAGGTGCCCGCCCGGCCGTCGTGGCAGCATCCGGTGCCACCGGCCGCCGCAAGGAGGCCGTCGCCCGCGTCCGCATCGTGCCCGGTTCGGGTCAGTGGAGCGTGAACGGTCGCACCCTTGAGGACTACTTCCCCAACAAGGTGCACCAGCAGATCGTCTCCGAGCCGTTCATCACCGCCGCGGTCGAGGGTTCGTACGATGTCATCTGCCGGATCCATGGTGGCGGCGTGACCGGCCAGGCCGGCGCGCTGCGTCTCGGCGTGGCCCGTGCCCTGAACGCCGTTGACGCCGAGGCCAGCCGTCCCGCGCTGAAGAAGGCCGGCATGCTGTCGCGTGACGCCCGGATCAAGGAGCGCAAGAAGGCTGGTCTGAAGAAGGCGCGCAAGGCACCTCAGTACAGCAAGCGCTGACCCGCGCCACATGCCTGCGGATTCACGAGCCCGTCTGTTCGGTACCGACGGGGTGCGGGGACGAGCCAACGAAGACCTCACCGCCGAATTGGCCTTGGATCTGTCGGTGGCCGCTGCCCACGTTCTCGGTGAGTCCGGGGCTCTGGGCCGCAATCCGGTAGCCCTGGTGGGACGGGACCCGCGGGCATCCGGTGAGTTCCTGGAGAGCGCGGTCGTCGCCGGACTCGCCTCGGCCGGCGTCGACGTGATCCGGTTGGGGATCGTGCCCACTCCGGGGGTCGCCTGGCTGGTCAAGCATCTGGACGCCGATCTTGGCGTGATGCTGTCCGCCTCGCACAACCCGATGCCCGACAACGGCATCAAGTTCTTCGCCCGCGGTGGGCACAAGCTCGACGATGCACTCGAGGATGCCATCGAGCGTCGGATGGGGGAGGCGTGGCAGCGCCCCACCGGCGCGGGAGTCGGGCGGATCACCGACAACACCGCTCCGGTCGAGGAGTACCTGGCCCATCTGGTCGCCTCCTTGGGCGATGATCCCGACGACGCCGTCTCCTTGGCCGGGCTCACCGTTGTGGTCGACACCGCCAACGGTGCGGCCTTCCGG
Organism: Propionibacteriales bacterium; assembly: GCA_030453285.1. Taxonomy (GTDB): domain Bacteria; phylum Actinomycetota; class Actinomycetes; order Propionibacteriales; family Propionibacteriaceae; genus Carbonicoccus. The sequence continues at coordinate 6,301 of JAKDKP010000016.1, read as the reverse complement.
ACCGGCCCCGGCGCGCTGGAGGTCCAGGGTGCGAAGGTGATCACCCTGCACAGCGAGCCCGACGGCCTGAACATCAACCACGGCTGCGGATCGACTCATCCCGAGACTCTGCAGGCCGCCGTCGTCGAGCACGGTGCCGATCCGGGCCTCGCCTTCGACGGTGACGCCGATCGCTGCCTGGCCGTCGACGCCGATGGCGCGATGGTCGACGGGGATCAGATCATGGCGATCCTGGCGATCGCGATGAAGGAGGCCGGCACGCTGGCCCGTGACACCGTCGTGGCCACGGTGATGAGCAATCTCGGTTTCCTGAACGCGATGCGGGAGCACGGCATCACCACCCTGCAGGCCAAGGTGGGGGACCGGTACGTGCTGTCGGAGATGCGCCGCGGCGGCTACAGCCTCGGCGGCGAACAGTCCGGCCACCTGATCCACGCCCGTTACGCCACCACCGGCGACGGGGTCCTGACCGGCCTGCACCTGGCGGCACGGATGGTCTCCACCGGCCGATCGCTGGCCGAGTTGGCGTCGGTGATGACCAAGCTGCCGCAGGTGCTGGTGAACGTTCCCGATGTGGACAAGGCGCGGTCCACCTCCGATCCGGTGCTGAACGATGCGGTCGCCTCGGTCTCGGCCGAGCTCGGCACCACCGGCCGGGTCCTGCTGCGTCCTTCCGGCACCGAGCAGCTCGTCCGGGTGATGGTCGAGGCCGAGAGTGCCCAGCGCGCCCAGGGGGTTGCCGACAGCCTCGCGGCGGTCGTACGGACCCGCCTCGCGCTCTGACGTCGGCGTCTCATCCCGTGTCCTCGCCGTCCGCCGTTCCCGAGCCCGCCTCACCGCATGCGGTCGAGGGCCGCACCGCCTTGATCATCCCGTTGGATGGTCTCGGTGCACAGGTCGAGACATGGCGGCTACGGGCCGATCCGATCGCCCCCGACATTCCGCCGCACGTGACGGTGCTCTTTCCGTTCCTGCCGCTGGATCTCCTCGACGACGCCGTACGAGATCGGCTGCGGTCCCTCTTCGCCTCGGTATCGGCGCGCGAGGTGCGACTGACCGCGGTCGGCACCTTCCCCAGCGTGGTGTGGCTCAAGCCTGAGCCGGGTGCCTGGCTGGTCGAGTTGACCGGACGGGTCTGGGCGCAGTGGCCGGACCATCCACCGTACGAGGGTGCGCACGACGAGATCATTCCGCATCTGACCGTCGCTCATGGCGCCGACCACGCCGATGCCGTGCTGGCCGACCTGACCCCGGTGCTGCCGATCGTGGCACGGGCCGAGGCGGTGCATCTGTTCGCGTTCCACGACGGGTCCTGGACCGATCGGGCGCGCTTCCCGTTCTCGGGTTGATCCTCATCCCCGCGTTGATCTTCACCCTCGGTGCGCCATCCGACGTGGCGGTCAGATGATGCACCGGGCGAGCGAAGTTCCGCCCGCCACGTGACCGAACTGACCGCCACGTCGGAAAGGTCAGATCTTGCGGATCCGGACCCACTTCACCCGATGGTCGGCGTCCTTGCGCAGGATGGCGGTCGCCCGACCGCGGGTGGGGAGGATGTTGGCGGTCAGGTTCGGGCCGTTGATGGTGTCCCACAGGTGTTCGGCCGTGGCCAGTGCCTCGCCCTCGCTGATCGTGGCGAACTTGGTGAAGTACGAGCGGGGGTCGCGAAAGGCGGTCTCGCGCAGGCGGCGGAACCGTTCCAGGTACCACCGTTTGATGTCGTCCCCGGCGGCGTCGACGTACACGGAGAAGTCGAAGAAGTCGCTCAGCGCCAGGCCGACCGTGCCGTCGCTGCGCTGCCGAGGAGGCTGCATCACGTTCAGACCCTCGATGATCAAGATGTCGGGCCGGTTCACCACGATCTGCTCCCCGGCAACGATGTCGTACGAGAGGTGGCTGTAGACCGGTGCCGCCGCACTGGGCTTGCCGGATTTGAGATCCATCACGAACCGGAGCAGCGCCTTGCGGTCGTACGACTCGGGGAACCCCTTGCGCTGAGCCAGCCCTCGACGTTCCAGCTCGGCGTTGGGGAACAGGAAGCCGTCGGTGGTGACCAGCTCGACCCGGGGATGTTCGGGCCAGTCCGCCAACAACTCACGCAGCAGTCGGGCCGTTGTCGACTTGCCGACCGCGACCGAGCCGGCGACGCCGATCACGAACGGGGTCCGGCCGACCGACAGGCCGAGGAAGTCGTTGCTGGCCCGGTGCAGCTCGCCGGTGTGATGCACGTACGTGCTGAGCAGGCGGGTCAGCGGCAGGTACACCTCGGCCACCTCGCCGAGGTTGGTCGGATCGTGCAGTCCGCGCAACCGGTCAAGGGTGGCGGCATCAATCGTCATCGGGGTCGAGTTCGCCAGGGCCGCCCAGTCCGCTCGGCTGCGCTCGACGTACGGGCTCGACGTCACGTCATTGCGGTCAGCGGTGACCTCTGCGGGTGGCGACACGAACCGACACTCTACGCGGTGCAGCGCGGTCTGCTGGCGTCCGGCACCTGGTGGTGTCGACGTCGGGCGGGCTGGGTACGGTCCAGCCAAGGACCGTTCACCGCGTACGTACAGGAGACGACATGGACATCACCGACGAGATCCAACGCCAGCACGACGAGCAGCGGCATGCGTTCGCGGTGTTGGAACAGTGGCCACGCGAGGACACCGACGGCCTGGCCGCCCTGTGGCGCAGGCTGGCCATCTTCCTGGAGAACCACGCCGAGGCCGAGGAGCTCTACTTCTATCCCGAGGTGTTGGCCCTGGGCACCGGCGCGGCGGACGCCCCGGACGCCGAGGAGGAGACCGAGGACGCCCTCAGCGACCACAACAACATCCGGAAAGCGATCCGCAAGGTTGATCGGGCGCGGACCGGTTCGTCTGCGTGGTGGACCGCGGTCACCGACTGCAACCTGCACAACTCCAACCACATGGCCGAGGAGGAGCGTCAGGATCTTGCCGACTTCCGGCAGCAGGCCAGCCTCCAGTTGCGCCACGAGATCGCGGTGGCGTTCCTGCGCCACGAAGCCGTGCACGGCGCGAAGGGAGTCAAGCCGGTCGATCTCGATCCTGAGGAATACCTCAGCAACAACGCCCACCACGGTCCGGTCGCCAAGGCGAAGAAGTCGGCCGGACCGCGCCGCAAGTCCACCAAGGCCAGCAAGGGGGCTGTCGACGAGGGCAGTTGAGAATCGGCTGCGCGCCCCGAGCGGGAAGGTGGCCGGCTGACCTAGGCTGGTGCCATGTGTGGAATCGTGGGATATGTGGGTCACCGCTCGGCCTGTGACGTGGTGGTGCAGGGTCTTCGGCGCCTCGAATATCGCGGATACGATTCCGCCGGAGTTGCGGTCCCGGACGGTGAAGCGGTCGTCGTGGCCAAGAAGGCCGGCAAGATCAAGAACCTTGACGCCCTGCTCGCCGAGACGCCGCTGCCCGAGACCGGCACTGCGATCGGACACACCCGGTGGGCAACGCACGGAGCCCCCAACGATGTGAACGCCCACCCGCACACGTCTGCCGATGCTCGCCTCGCCCTGGTCCACAACGGCATCGTGGAGAACTGGGCGGTGTTGAAGGCCGAGCTCGCCGCGGACGGGCTGGTCCCGGCCTCGCAGACCGACACCGAGGTGGCCACCCTGCTGCTGGGTCAGGTCGTCGACTCCGGTGTCAACCTGACCACTGCCATGCGGCAGGTGTGCCAACGCCTCGAAGGGGCGTTCACCCTCGTCGCCACTGACGCCCGGCAGCCGGGTGTGGTGGTGGCGGCACGTCGCAACTCCCCACTGGTGGTGGGGGTGGGCGAGGGGGAGAACTTCGTCGCCTCCGACGTGGCGGCCTTCATCGAGCACACTCGCGACGCGATCGAACTCGGCCAGGACCAGGTCGTGACCATCACCGCCGACGCCGTCGAGGTGACCGACTTCGACGGGAATCCGGCGCAGGTGCGCCCGTACCACGTCGACTGGGATCTGTCGGCGGCCGAGAAGGGCGGCTTCGACTGGTTCATGCGCAAGGAGATCCATGATCAACCCGAGGCGCTCGCCAACACCCTGCTGGGTCGGCACGACGCGAACGGCCGACTCACCCTTGATGAGTTACGGATCTCCGAAGCCGAACTCCGCCTGATCGACAAGATCGTGATCATCGCCTGTGGCACCTCCTTCTATGCCGGCATGGTCGCCAAGTACGCCATCGAGCACTGGACGCGGATCCCGTGCGAGGTCGAGTTGGCCAGCGAGTTCCGCTATCGCGATCCGATCGTCGGACCGCGCACGCTGGTGGTGACGATCAGCCAGTCCGGCGAGACCGCCGACACGCTGATGGGCATCCGGTACGCGCGCGAACAGGGTGCCCGGGTGTTGGCGATCTGCAACACCAACGGGTCCACGATTCCGCGGGAGTCGGATGCAGTGATCTACACCCATGCCGGGCCGGAGATCGGCGTCGCGTCCACCAAGGGATTCCTGACCCAGTTGGTGGCCTGCTATCTGCTCGGTCTCTTCCTCGCCCAGGTGCGCAACACCCGCTATGACGAAGAGATCGCCGCGGTGATCGCCGAGCTGGACGAGATGCCGGCCATGGTGCAGGGCATGCTCGAGGACCATGATCAGGTGTTGCAACTGGCCGCCGAATTCGCCGAGGCCGAGTCGGTACTGTTCCTTGGTCGCCACGTCGGCTTCCCGGTGGCGTTGGAAGGTGCGCTGAAATTGAAGGAGTTGGCGTACATCCATGCCGAAGGGTTTGCCGCCGGGGAGCTCAAGCACGGTCCGATCGCCTTGATCGAGGAGGGACTGCCGGTCTTCGTGGTGGTGCCACCCCGGGGTCGCGACATGATCCACGACAAGGTGATCTCCAACATCGCCGAGATCCGGGCCCGCGGGGCCCGGACGATCGTGCTCGCCGAGGAGGGTGACGACGAGGTGGACGCGTACGCCGACGTGTGTGTCCGGCTGCCCAAGGTCTCCACCCTGCTGCAGCCCGTGTTGGCAACCGTCCCGCTGCAACTCTTCGCCTGCGAGCTCGCGACCCGCAAGGGCCATGACGTCGACCAGCCCCGCAACCTGGCCAAATCGGTGACGGTCGAATGATCATCGGGGTCGGGATCGACGTGTGCGACGTGTCCCGATTCGCCGTCACGCTCGAACGCAGCCCCGGGCTCGTCGAACGGCTGTTCACCGAGGCAGAGGGTCAACGGCCGCTGCGGTCCCTGGCGGCGAGGTTTGCTGCCAAGGAGGCCCTGGCCAAGGCCCTCGGTGCGCCGGCCGGCCTGGTCTGGCGCGATGCCGAGGTGATCACCGATGACACCGGTCGGCCCTGGTTCTCGATCGTCGGGACGGTGGCCGATCGGGCCGCCGAACTCGGCGTGTCACACATCCACCTGTCCCTCTCTCACGACGCCGGGATCTCCTCGGCCGTCGTGGTCTGTGAGTCCTGATCATGGAACCTGTCTGCGACACCGCTCGCGTCCGTGCCGCCGAAGCACACGTCATCGCCACCGACGGCGCCGACGTGCTGATGCAGCGAGCCGCCTCCGGGCTGGCCGGGGTGATCGCCGACCTGTTGATCGAGCGAGGTGCCGCCTCGGGCAGGTCGTCGTCGAGCCGACACAGCCACCCCGGCCAGCGGCTGTCCGGCGCAACCGTGCTGGTGGTGGCCGGCAGCGGCAACAACGGCGGCGACGCTCTGTTCGCCGGGGCTCGTCTGGCCGAAACCGGTGCAGGCATCCTGGTCGTGCAGACCGACGAAGCCGTGCACACCGAAGGCCTTCGTGCCTGCCAGGCCGCCGGCGGACGCCTGGTCGGCCAGGCCGAGGTGGGTGAGTGGATCCGGCATCGGCGCATCGACTGTGTGGTCGACGGTGTTCTCGGTCTCGGTGGCCGGGCAGGGCTGCGCGGACCAGTGGCTGCCTTGGCCATTGCCTGTCGCGACGGCGGGGTGCCCGTGGTGGCGGTCGACCTGCCCTCAGGTCTTGAGGCCGATTCCGGCCGGCTCTCCGGCACCACCTTCCGCGCCCAGCGCACCGTCACCTTCGGCGTCCGCAAGCCCTGTCACGTGCTCGAACCCGCCGCCAGCGCCTGCGGCGAGGTCACCGTCGTCGACATCGGCCTGGGCGAGGTGCCACCACTGTTGGCCGCGGCCACCGAAGACGACGTCGCAGCCTGGTGGCCCGTCCCCGACGGCACCAGCGACAAGTACGCCCGCGGCGTGGTCGGCCTCGACACCGGATCGCCGCAGTATCCCGGCGCCGCCGTGCTGAGCGCCTTTGGCGCCACCCATGCCGGCGCCGGCATGGTGCGGTTCACCGGCGCCGACGAGGT
>JAKDKP010000493.1 GCA_030453285.1 Propionibacteriales bacterium | reverse complement strand
CATGCCGCCACTCTAATGGACGCACCGTCCGTCGAGTGCTAGCGTCAGACGGACGGACGGACGGTCCGTCCGTCCAGTCAGGAGGAACCCACCGTGAATAGAGCCGCGGTCCGCTTCTGGGGACTGGCGTACGTGCTGCTGATCCTGCTGACCGGGACAAACCTGGCAACCCCGCTCTACGGCCTCTACCAAAGCCGGTTCGGCTTCGCAGCATCCACGGTGACCCTGGTGTTCGCCGTGTACGTGGGGACGCTGATCCCAGCCCTGCTGCTGGCAGGACCGTTGGCCGATGCCGTGGGTCGGCGGGCCGTGCTGCTTCCCGCTGTTGCCGTCGCGGCGCTGGGTGCCGGGATCTTCGCGTACGCAGACTCGACGTCAATGCTCTTCCTCGGACGTGCCGTGCAGGGGCTCAGCGTCGGTGCCGCCTCCGGCGCCTTGACCGCTGCCATTGCCGATGCCGAACCGAGTGGTGACCAGCGCAAGGCGTCCTTGGTGGCCACGGCCGCATCGGTTGGTGGGCTCGGTCTCGGCCCGCTGGTTGCGGGCCTGTTGGCCGAGCTGACGCCGTGGCCGTTGCTGGCCCCATTCCTGTTCGAACTGCTGGCTCTGGCACCGGCGATCTTCGCCGTCCTGGCGATCCCGGCGAGCCGGACGCGGAACCGTTGGCGGCCGACGATGCCGCGCCCGCCGGCGGGAGGACGTGGCATGTTCTGGATGAGCGCAGCCGCCTCCTTCCTGGCCTTCAGCGTGACCGGCCTCTTCCTGGCTCTTGCGCCGTCGTACGTCCAACTGCTCAGTGGGCAGCGGAGCCTGATCCTTGCCGGTGCGGTCGTGGCGCTGATGATCGGTGCCTCGGTTGTGGCTCAATTGATCGGAGCAGACCGGATCACGCCGCACAGTCAGGTGCCAGGGCTGGTCGTCCTCGCCGTCGGACTGATCGCTCTGGCGGTCAGCGGACTGTGGGGGTCGCTGCCACTCCTGTTGGTGGCGGCGGTTGTTGCCGGCATTGGGCAGGGCGTGGTCTTCCTTGGTGGGTTGGGTGAGATCACCCGACTGGCGCCGACCGAGCAGCGGGCGGCTGTGGTGTCCGCGTTCTACGTCATGGTCTATCTCGGTGTCGGGGTGCCCGTGATTGGCGTCGGCATTCTCGCCACGTTCGTCGAGCTCCTGACGGCGGTTGTCGTGTTCTCCGTCGTGGTGGCGGCAGGTTGCCTCATCACCGCCGGCGTGCTGCGGCCACTGTTGGGGCGGGCATCATGAATCTCAGCCGGTTGGGTGCGGCCTATCGGCATCTTGGCGTGACCGTGAGAGCCATTCGGGTTGACCGGCTCGCCGCCGATCAGCGCGCCGACGTCGCCTGGACACTGGCTCACCTCACCGTCAGCGACACACTGATCACCACTGCCGTCAAGCTGGCTGGCGGTGGAGCTGCGGCTGTCATCGACAACGCCATGGCGATGAACGGTGAACATCTGCGTACGTGGGGAGCAGCCCGTACCCACGAGGAGCAGGTCGCCGCCCTGTGCGCCCAGGCTTCGGCATTGATCACGGAACTGGCGCGCCACGAGGAGGCGATGCATGCCAAGGTTGTACGTCTTCGTGTCCACGATCGCGACGGTGCCTTCATCCAGGAGGAAGCCCTCACCTGGGATGCGCTGATCGACCTTCGCGCCACCATCCATCTCCCGGGGCACACCGAACGACTGGGCGCCTACCTCGGTGCCGGAAGCGACGATCCGGACGCGTTGCGTCGGTGACCCGGGTGGATGATCAACTGGCACCATGATCGAGTGTGTCACCGCAGGTGAGATGGTCTGCCCTCACGCGACGTCGCCGTTGAACCATCCCATTCCTGGGAGTCGTCGATGATCGCGGCGGAGGTCACCACCGGCCCAGCCACCTTCCAGGCATTGTCGAATGTCCTCGGCCAATCCGGCCGCGTGCATGAGTACTGGGACGAGCCGGAATCCAACAGCGTGGCCGTCGCGAGCTTTGTCGGACTGCCGGAGCCGGGGATGACGACGTATGCGACCGTCACCCTGCACGGCAGCGTGAACACCGTGGGCGACGGGACGATCCGTACGGAGTTCATCGCGATGGCGCATGAGTCTGAGACGTTGGTGGCTCAGGTGCTGGCGACTGCGGCTTTCGACGTCGGCAAGAGTGGGCGGGGCGCTGCTCCGGCCGTTGTCTGGACAGGTGCGGTGTCGGAGTACCTTCCCGGGGCGACGACGCCACACGTGATGTGGACCGAACCGTTTGTGTGGCCCGAATTGTCGTCGGTCGAGATCCTCGGCGTGGGTCCGGTCCACTGGCTGCAGGCCATGCCGTTGACTTCGGTCGAAGTTGATCACCTGGAGCTTAACGGTCGGCACTCCCTCGAAGAGGCCATGATGGCCGCCGATGTGGATCTGTCGGATCTGCATCGGGCGTCGGTGGTCTGACCCAGACGGGGCCGTCAGGGCGCGGGTTCCTCGCCCGTCAGCACGTCCATGATCAAGTCGAGATGGGATGCCCAAGCGCGCTGGTTGGTGGGCAGTGTGGCGCTGTCGATGTGGCGCAGTTGCAGATGCCCGAGATAGACACTGATGGCGATCACGGAGCGTTCGTGGGCCGCGCGGGATGACATCCCCATCCCTTCGTACAGGGTCGCCACATGATCAACTCGACGTGCCGTCACGCGTTGCAAGGCGCTTCGGACGCGAGGGTCGGAGGTTGAGGACAACAGGCCCAGCTCGATCCGATCGGAGAACTGGCGACTGATCACCTGCTGCAACAGTGCGCGGAGTTGCTCGCCTGCACTGCCACCCTCGCTGGCCCGAGCGGCGAGCTCGATCACGGCGTCGGTGTGTTCGCGTTCCCAGATCGCCAGGGCTGCGTCAATCAGGGCCGCGCGATCGGCGAAGTGCCAATAGAAGCTGCCCTTGGTGGTGCCCCGCCGTTTGGCCCGTGGCTCGACG
>JAKDKP010000015.1 GCA_030453285.1 Propionibacteriales bacterium | reverse complement strand
AAGGCCGCCATCTTGGCACTGGCCAGCGCCATCCCGAGCGTTGGCGCGTCGGTGGCAGCGTTCGGCACCTGGTTTGGTGCCCGGATGGGCATGATGGCAGGCAAGTTCTCAAAGACGCTGTCGAAGTTGATGACCAAAATGGGCAACTTGGCTCGCAAGCTGGGACTGAGCGGTCGCAAGTTCGATGTCGCCGCTCAGAAGCTGAGCCAGGCAGCCGGGCGCCTGGGCCGCGGCGCCTCCACCCGATTCGGCCGCTCGGGTGTGGATGCCACCCCCCGGCTGCCGGGCGACAGCACCCAGGCTTTCAAGGACAATGTTCCTGGCTATGACGGCTTCAACAAGAACTACAAGCGCGGCAAGCGCGTCAGCAATGCCGTGGACGAGGGCGTCCAGAACACGCAGGACGGCAACTCGACGCCGATCAACGATCTACCGGCCGGGTACTGACCGACCAGCCCGTGCCGCTGAGTACGCTCAACCGTGCCGTTGCCAGGAGGGTGTCATGAGCCAGCAGGAACAGCCAGATCGGGACACAGAGAAGGTGAAACAACGCCAGAAGGCCAAGGAGCGCAAGCGTGCCCAGAAACAGCGCGCTGCCAAGAACGCGGCCGCTGCTGCACGGTACGCAGACGTACCCCAGTCCTGGCGCCGAAAGCTCACCTATGGGGCGGCTCTCGCGGCAGCGGCCACGCTGCTTGGTCTGGTGGTGCTGCTCGGCCTGTTCTCGTATCGCATCGGGTTCGCCCCGCAGACCGAGGTCTATCGCAGCGGCACGGTGACGGTGAGTTCGTGTGCCCCGACCTCAGGGTTCATGCATGAGTGTCTCTCGGAGGTCGTGCGCTGGAACGACGACGTCCAACCGGGAGTCGAGCTGACCGACTCCCCCACCGTCACGGTGCTGTCGCGTACCCCGCTCAGCGGTGAGGTCGACGTGGTGTCCCACGTGAAGATGATCAACACTGACTCCTCCACCTCGTCCAGCGGCTCCGACAGTGAAGTGATCATGCCCGCCGATCAGCCAGTGCTGCCCAACGGAGTCAAGGTGCTGATCGCCATCGGTGTCGTGCTGGGGTGTCTCATCAGCGTCGTGCTGTGGGGCAAGCTCTTCTGGGAGATTGCACGGGCAGTGAGCCAGCGTCGTACCGGACGTTGATCCCGACGGGTTGAATAGGCGTGGAAGCGTGGGTGAGACGCTCGTCAGAATGGTGCTGGAACGGGAGCCAACAAGCTTCCTCCGTGCCCGTCCCTCCATGCTCAGCGTGCCGCCTCCGACCTGGGGACGGAGCGACCGTTCGACTCAAGATCCAGATAGCGTGACAGCCATGATGACGGCGGAGACCGGGCGACCGAACTCAAGTGGTGATCAGGTGTGGCGGGACCCGCGGGCAATGATTGCCGACGTGGATGCCCTGTCGGCGTTGTTCGCACGCGTTTCCGAGGCTGTTCAGGAGTCGCTGGCCCAAGCGGTCGGTGAAGTACGCAACGAGAACCTGTTCGTACGAGTGGTTGCGGGGCGAGTCGAAGCGCTCAAGGTGGCTGAGGCCCTCGGTCGGCGTGGGCTCATGCAGGCTCGCAAGACGGTCCTGGCAGCGTTCAACCGGGCACTGGTGCAGCCCAATCGCCGGGGCGCTGCAGCCGTGGCTTTCGTACCCGGGGGGTGCTGAGGTGAGCGGCGGCGTCCGGTCATCGCTTCCGGCAGAAGCTGCCGAGGCGGCAGAGAGGTACGACTGCGGAGCATGTGGCGGATGGCCATGATCAAGGACAGGAAATCCGAGGAGCCGGAGAATCGACCGCCCCGTTCACCCGTGAGGTGCTGGACGAGTTGCTGGCTGACCTGTCCATCGACGACCAGCCGAGCAGCGTTGACGATTTGGCACGTGAACTCGACTAATGACAACAACCGCGTCCCGGGTGACCCATCGACGTGGCAGTCCACCCTCGAGTCCGACATCGCCGCACTGTCTGCCAAAGCCGGCGAACTGCCTGGCCTGCTGGGCAGAGTGACAGGGGCTGCCGAGACAAAACGGGTCAAGGTGACCGTCAACGCTGGCGGCGGCCTGCTGGTCATCCGTTTTCGACCCCGATGCTTCTCTGACATCGCCGCCCTGAACGCCAACATCGCCACAGTCCTGCCCGAGGCGCGCGGCAGGCAGCCCTTACCGCGATTGCCAGCGTCGGGTGGGTGGGTCACGACGATGCGACCGTCCAACTCCTCGCCAGAGGGCTGGCGACTGACGTCCAGGAGCCCTCATGAGTGAGCTACGCAACCGTCTGATCAAGGCACAAATCGACTTCGAGCGAAGAAGCAAGATGACCACCACTGTGTCGATAGTCGTGTGTGTCGGATTGCTTGCTCTCATGTTGCTTCTCGTGTCTTCGATGTCCTTGGCCCTCGGCACCGCCCCCGAACGAGACGTTCTGCGCCGCGGCACCGTCCGAATCGACGGGTGCCGCATTGACCCAACACAGTTGTGGACAGCACAAGTTTGCATCGGAAGTGTGACGTGGGAACCGGAAGACCGCTGGATCAAAGGACAGCTCGACTTCCCCACCACGACGAGAGTTGCGGTGCTCAGTCGGACTCCTCTCTCGGGAGTGGTCGATGTGGAGTCGCATCGGGTTTCGTGGCGGTCTGGTTCGTCCAAGGGTGCCAGCACACTCAACGAGGACGAGGTATTGCTCCCAGCAGGGCAGTTCCGTCCCGCCGGAGCTGGCGTAGGTATCGCCGTGGTGGCCGCGTGCATCGTCATTCCGGTCGGCTTTGGACTGCTGGTGAGTTGGGTGGGAACTCGGCACACCCACCGCCTCTACAAGAAGGCTGTGGACAAGGCACCCGAGGGGCCTTCTGGTGGCTAGTGTTCTGAGCATGAGCCACACAAGTTTCCATTGGCGCGTTCGCTGGCTGGCTCGGTGTGCGCGCCAGCATCATGGCCGCCAAGTTCGCCCAGAAGCTGGCCAAACTGCTGCGGTGGTGTTCCAAGGTGACCAAGAACTCGGCATGAGCGCTGCAAGCGTTCGACAAGGCCACGCAGTCTCTGAGCAGGACGGCCGTGACGTTCTCCCAGAAGGCGCGTTCCTCGGTGGCCAGCGGAACCACGTCGTATCAGCGTCGGCTGACCGCTGGTGCCCAGGGGCACCAGACGAACCATACGATTCCCACCAGGCCGGACCTGCCAGGAACCAGCCCGATGCCTGAGCAGATCAATGCCGTCGAGAAATCCGTGGGGCACAGCACGACCGGGCCTTGAGGTGACCGACTCCCTGGCCGCGACGGTGCTGTCGCAGGCGCCGCCCGCGGAGAAGTGAACGCGGCCCAAGGTGACCAGGAGCGAGTTGTCGACCTCATCCAGCGGTGTCGACAATGAAGTGATCATGCCGTCGGCCAGAAGGTACAGTCCAACGGCGTGAAGTTGCTGATCGTCTTCGACACTGTGGTCGGCTGCCTGGTCAGTGTCGTTCTGTGGGGAAAACTGGTCTGGGAGATTTCTTCGAGACCTCTCGAGGACTCGACTGAACGCTGAGACGACAATCTCTCTCAGCGTTTTGACCTCAGCGCGGTTGATCGACGTTGACCGATTGAAGCTCACGGACGTCAACAGTACGTTCGGCCGCCTGGGGCATGTCGAGTTGACCGGTCTCTCCGTCGATCTCCCAGCGGACGACCCAGTTCGCGGTTGCTCGGACGGACTTCTGGCCCCTGCGCAGAAACTTCATCCCGCAGGACGGCGAGGGCTTGCCGATATTCGAATCCACCCGCTGATACACCGTGTCCGCACCCTTACATGTGGTCGTCGACTCGCCGTCGGTGAACGTCGTTGACACCAACTGCGCGCTGAGTTGCACGGAAATCGGTCCCACCGAGTCGCTCCGCGGCGCCACCGACGTCTGCCCGACGAGCCAGAACCAGTACGGATGACCGACAAAGGCGCTGTCCCACCGGTTCCGGGATGGATCGGGGCCGATCCCGATCTGCGACTGCGGAAATCCAGATCGACCACCGCCATCTCCACGATCTCCTCGTTGGTCAGCTCATAGTAGAAGTCATCGGCACCCGCGCCGCCAGCCTCGGGCTTCGTCGGCATATTACCGCGCACGACGGCCACCATTCCCCGCGGCGGCGGTGAGGGTAGTGGAGCGAGCGCAGGCATCACATCACCTGCGCCTCAAGCGTTCTCAGCCTTCGGCTTGCGCCTTCTGAACCGCGCCATCAAACACCCACTCCTTCGTCACGACTGCTTCAATCCCCCCAGAGGCAAAGCGCCCTTCTGTGCCCTCGTGGCCAGAATTAGCGGGGTTGCCATCGATCGCGGCACATCGACGGTTTCATCCTTGACGAACACGATGTGTTCGAGATCGTGATCCTCAGGTGATTGTGTGAGGGCGTACTCGACGACGCGTTCATCCTCGTACATCTTCTGCCACGCCAGCCAGATCGCCGTCACGCCCTCCGGTTCCACTGATCACTCGACCTAGGTGTCACTCGACCCAAGTCCGCCCAGATCAGCCCCATCTCCTCTTGCGACGATGGGCCGACTGACGGAGTTATCCACAGGCCGGCCCAGGCTGGGTCGTCCTCGGACCCCGATTTACGGCACACTTGCTGCCCAGGAGGTCTCCCATGACACGAACCCACCGCACGCAACACTCCACGATCCTCGGCTTGGTCACCGCCGTCGCCCTGCTCGGCGCCTGCACCCCCGACACACCCGCGCCCCTTCCGCCACCCAAGTCTGCCTCGAGCTCATCCTCGGCATCGCAGACACCGTCGCCTACCCCTACGCCGACATCAACACCAAGCGCCGACCCCACAAAGCAGGCCGTCGCCGAAGCAGAAGCCGCGTACAAGAAGTTCCTCGACGCCTACACACGATGGATGCTCGCCGGATCACCCAAGGGACTCACTCCCGAGCTTCGCCAACTCGCCTCGAAAGAAGCGCTGAGTGAGATCGAGCTCGATGGAGATGCAAGTCGGGAAGCGGGTGTCGTGTTCAGAGGCGGACCCATGATCGTCGTCTCCCTGAAGACGGAGTTGTCGTCATCCAGTAGAGCGTCGATCAGTTCATGCATTGATCAATCGAACTTTTCATCTTCAGAGAATGGCAAACCAACTGAGCCGCCGCGCTGGTTTCGGTCAGATAGCGAATTAGTCAGAAACGGTACTGTGTGGACAGTGACCAAAGATCGCGGGCTCCAAGCGAAAACTAAGCAGGAGTGCACAGGATGAGAATCAGAATTGTGATTTCCTTGATGCTCACACTCCTGCTACTCTCCATTTCTGGTACCTCTTCCGCAGAAGCGGCTAACGGGCCAGTATGTGCAAAATCAGACAGAAATGGCAACTGCTCCGTAACTGGCGGCACTCCACCACAGGATGCCAGTGATGGCATGAAGAACAGGACGGTCGGCGGCAAACCGATGCCGCCTCCGACTGCTGCAGCGTGGGCTGTGTTTCGTTCGGCCACGTACTACGGCCGAGGCAGCTAGCCATTTGAGGCTGGCACGCTGCGCCAGAGCAACGGTGAGCCTCGATGGTGCGTGAGCAACGGGCCAGACCAGGCGATGGCGTGGGACGGCAGCACGTACGTGTTGATCAAGGGTACGTGCGACGCACTCAAGCCTGACCAGATGTCACCAGAGCAAGTGGCCGAGCAGGCGATCGCCCGGCTGTCCTTCACCACTCCAGATGTCGGTATCGGACCGAATCCCGACACCAATGGTCTCGGGATGCTCGTGGTCGGCTACAACGTGTGGTTCTTCCCCGAGGGCGGATCGATGAAGCCGGTCACCGTCAGCGACTCGGTCGGTGGCCACAATGTTTCGCTGAGCATTCGGGTCAAGGAAGTCCTCTGGGACGTCGGCGACGGTACGACCTTGCGCTGCGAAGGTGGCGGGTCGCGGCGACCCGGCGGTCTCACCTCGGACACCCCGAGCCCCGACTGTGGCCACAAGTGCCAGAAGCGAGGCGACCACACCGTGATCGGCCTGACGACTTGGCAAGTCGACTGGACCGCCAGCGGTGCGTCCGGCAGCCAAACCGTCACCCTCAGCAACAGCCGGCCGCTGAAGATCGGCGAACTCCAATCGGTCAACCGATGACCATCACACGCGAGAAAGCCTTCACCGTCTACCTGATCGTCCTCATCGCTCTCTCCCTGGCAGTTGCGGGATGGTTCTACGTCCGGCGCGCCTCCAGTGACATCTCGAGAGTGGGCAACCTGACTCGTGCCGTCGACAAAATCGTCGAGAGGGCCGGCACGGAGCAAGCGGTCATGGTCAACGTTAACAGTGGCGCTATGTCCATCGACTCGGGAACCCTGGATCACACCTATCGATGGCGACAAAATCGTGTTGAAGCCCGCCCACTCACCCCCATACGTGCGAATCCGTTCTCCGTCCGACAGGTGCGCTGGGATCGTATCGCTCAGATGTTTAGAGACGACCCTTCGGTTACCGATTTCACTATCACATCGCGAGCCGGCTCGATCGAGGCAAGGGTCGTCCGAAATGGAAAAGGCATGAACATACCCGTCGACGCGTATTTCTCGAATTGATGATCAGTCGATGATCATCGATGCGTAGCGCCCCAGGGACGATATCCACGCAGATCAACGCCGAGAATGGTTTCAGCTCCGGACGGTAGCAGATCGAACAGCGAGGCACCTGCACTCGTGGCGGCTGACATCGCAGCATCCCGAGCCCTTCTGGCGCGCCCTATCGCGGTCAGAACAACCTTGGAAAGCGACACATTGTCCTGTCCATGAAGGGCGCCACGGGCAATCTCCAGCGAACGTAGATGCCCGACGCTGTCCATCTCAGCCCACACGGTGCCCCCGGAAGCCTCTCCAGCATAGATCGCCACAGTGGCGATCAATTGCTGCTCGATCGCAGCCTCGAAGGCTTCTCGAAGTTCAGGAATGTCGGATGGCAAGTGGTCGAGTTGCGCTCGCAGGTGCTCCCGGAGAGAGTTTGCAGCGGGTGTCGTCGCCCGCGTATACGGATCTCGAACCTGTTCAGGCAGATCAGGCAGCTCAATCCCGAAGTATTTCGACTGCGCCATACGGATCACATCAGACGCCCCACTGGTGGCGGCCCGGACTGCCTCCATCACGTCCTGTGACACGGCAGCCACGCCCTGCCCCATGACCTTCGTATCGATGCTGAGCGCAGCCACGTCACCGAATCCATCGACCCGTGCAGTCGCGTGACCCGACTCGCTCGACGCTGTGAACACTCCTCGGAGAAGGCTCTGCATGGCATGGACTCCCGCATTGACTCGGTCGGAGAGTCGGCCCATCTCCTCGAAATCTCCTCGTTCGCCAGCGTCCTTGAGCGCTTCGACGAGCCTTGGCATGTCGTAGGATTCCATCACGCGCTCTTCTTGAACGCTTCGAGCATCTCGTTGAGATCGGGGGGGCAGGCTCAGGGAGAGTCAGCGCGCTGCCCTCCCGGGCCTCCACATCCTTGTACACTGCGGAGTTCAATTCTGCCGCCGCGCTTGACACCGTTCCCGCCTGACCCACCAATGTTGACACGTAGGTCATCAGGCCGTTGATGATGGACAGCACAAACGCCGCCCACCCGCCAACGATGGCCCACTGTGCGACTGCGGCCGCAGGGGCGCCCGGCGAAGCCATGGCGATCGCGGTCCCCACAAGGGCCACACCAGCGGTGATCGTGGAACCAAGAATCGCCACGATCGCGGCGACCTGGCTGGTGAACATACCGTTCATCACCACTCGCAATGCCTCTGCCAAGGGCCCAACTCTCTCGAGAGCCGGGGTCATCCGAGCAGCCCAGAAGGCTTCCAGGGCATCCGCGCCGGGACCCTCCCATTCATCCTTGTACTCGATGAAGCTCGCCATGAGATTATCCTTCCGACGAGTCACCATCTTATTGATGTCGCCTCACGTCGCCGCTGCGTCGTTGTAGGCCATGGGTTCACCCACTGCCACGGTGATCAAGGCGGCGTTGATGGCCAGCATCGACAGCCCGGCCCCGCTGGGCATGCCGAATGCTGCCGCGGTGATCACAGCCGCACCACATGCCGCTGCCAGTCCCGCCTGGGTAGCGACCATCAGGCGTTCTCCTCGTACTCGGCATAGAAGCGGGCCACGTCAGTGATCTTGGCTCCCAGCGACGTGAGCGCGGTGTCCAAGGCCGCGAAGGCGTCACCCATGTCGGAGTGCGCCTGGGTGTAGGCCGCCTGTACGCCCATGGTGAGCAGCGGCCACTCGTGGCCATTCAAGCGCGCCCGCTCCAGCATCGGCAACATCTGCCTCCGGTATGCCGCACCTCCCTGTGTAATCTCTTCTCCGAACGCCTGCAGCTTCTGGGTTTCCCAACTGATCTCGCTCACGATTCTCCTCCCGTTGATGACTCAACGGTAATCAGTCACGGGAGGCCACAGGATGGATATCCACAGGCAAATCAACCATCCGATGCCCGCGGCCGAGCCGATGAGCCTGGTGCGAGAATGGGCCGATGAGGCGCAGACTCGAAACGACGCTGATCGGTGTCCGCCGAGTCGGCAATTGGGTGAACCTGTCCACGCCCTTGGGTCTGGGCATCGCCAAAGCTGGGGGCTGTCGTACGAAATCTGGCCCACGCGGGCTGCGCCTGGCCGGCGGCTACCGACTGGCTTTCCCGTACGCCCCGGCGTTCACGGTCGGCAACGTGCTGATCAGCCGTACGGAGTGGTCAGACGCCAGCCCAAAACTCCTGGCACACGAGGAGCCGCACACCTGGCAGTGGCTGATGTGTGCGGGGCTCCCCTTCCTCCCCTTGTACGGGGTGGCGACAGCCTGGTCGTGGTTGCGGACCGGGGATCGCGGGGCGGGGAACGTGTTCGAGCAGCGGGCTGGCTTGGCGACGGGCGGCTATCGAGCCCGCCCGAGCCGACCACTGGTGGCGGGGATCAGGGCGGCCGCTTGGGCCGGTGGCGGCTGGATCAGGAAACGCTGGGGTCGAAGCCGAGGCGGCGGGCCGAACGGGCGCGCTGACGTGAGGCCCGCATCCGCTGCAGACGCTTGACCAGCAACGGGTCGTAAGCGAGGGCGGCAGGCTGGTCGATCAGGTTGTTCAGTACCTGGTAGTAGCGGGGGGCAGACATGGTGAAGCGGTCGCGGATGGCCTGCTCCTTGGCGCCGGGGAACTTCCACCACTGGCGCTCGAACACCAAGATCTCGGCGTCGCGCTCGGAGAGCTCGGCGCCGCCCACTTCACCGGCGTGCGTCTGGTGTGCTGTGCCCATGCCCGCGAGTCTAGGCCACGAATGACACCCGTGTCATTCCCCCGCCGCCATCTGACGTGCGGTTGGATGGGGCGATGACTGACCGCATCCGCTGGGGAATCCTGGCCACCGGTGGCATCGCCACCACCATCACCGAGGATCTGCTCCTGCTGCCCGACGAGGCCGAGGTGCTGGCTGTCGGCTCCCGCACCCTCGAGCGTGCTCAGGACTTCGCCACGAAGCACGGCATCGAGCGCGCGTACGGCAGCTACGCCGAGTTGGCCGCCGACGCCGACATCGACGTCATCTATGTCGCCACGCCCCACAACGATCACTTGGCGTCCACCGAGTTGTGCCTGCGCGCCGGCAAGGCCGTGCTGTGTGAGAAGCCGCTGACCGTCACTGCGGCCGAAGCCGAACGCCTCGTCACCCTCGCCCGCGAACAGGGCACCTTCCTGATGGAGGCGTACTGGACCCGTACCCATCCCCTGGTGCGCAAGCTGGCCGAACTGGTCGCCAACGGAGCGATCGGCGAGGTGCGGCACGTGTCCGCCGAGCTGGCGTTCTGCTTTGACGTCGACGATGATCATCGCCTCCTGAACCCCGATCTGGCCGGCGGCGCGATCCTCGACCTCGGCGTCTATCCGGTGCACATCGCCAACCTGGTGCTGGGCGAACCGCAGCGGGTGATCGGCACGGGCCGACTGGCTGGGACCGGCGTGGACGCCGACGCCACCGCGCTGCTCGTGCACGAGAACGCGACAGCGGTGGTGCACTGCTCGATGGAGGCGTCGGGTCCGAGCGATCTGCATGTCCTGGGGACCACCGGCCGCCTGCACCTGCCGCACTTCCTCAAGAGCGAGAAGCTGATCATGCACCGCGACGGCGCCGACCCCGAGGAGTTCGTCCAGCACCTGCCCGGCCACGGCTACACCTTGCAGGCCCAGGAAGTGATGCGCTGCCTGCGCGCCGGCCTGACCGAGTCGCCTCTGGTGCCGTTGGACACCACCCTGGAGACGATGCGTACGCTCGACGCGTGGCGAGCAGCCCTCAACGACGGGAACTGATCATGGAACGACTCACCGGAGCCATCCAGGACTATGCGTGGGGTTCGACCACCGCGATCCCGGCGATCCTTGGCCTCGAACCGGACGGTCAGCCGCAGGCCGAGCTGTGGCTCGGCGCGCACCCGACGGCCCCGTCGCTGGTCGACGGTCGCCCGCTGCCGGAGTTGATCAGCGACGACCCGACCATCCTGGGGACGGCCTCGGTCGATGCGTTCGGTCCGCGGCTGTCGTACCTGATGAAGATCCTCGCCGCCGAGCAGGCTCTCAGCCTGCAGGCGCATCCCTCACGCGCCGACGCCGAAGAGGGATTCGCCCGCGAAGATGCCGCCGGGATCGCCCGCGACGCCAAGAACCGCAACTATGTCGACGACTGGCCCAAGCCTGAAGCCCTGTGTGCGTTGGAAGACTTCGATGCCCTGTACGGCTTCGCCGACCCAACGGTGACCGCTCGTCTCTTCACCCGCCTCGGGATCCCGGCTGTTGATCAACTCGTCGCCCCCCTCACCGGTGTTGGCGGCGCCGACGGGATCAAGCAGGTCTTCGTCGCGTGCTGTGAACTGCCCACCGAGCAGCGCACGCTCGTCGACGAGGTGGTCGTGGCCGCCCTGCCACACGTGAGTGACGACGACGCGTACGGCACCTTCTGCCTCACCGCGATCGAGCTCGCCGCGGTGTATCCCCGCGACCCCGGCGTCCTCGCAGCCCTGCTGATGAACCGGGTGAGGTTGCGCGAGCACGAAGCGATCTTCCTGCCGGCCGGCAACATGCACGCCTATCTGCGCGGCACCGGCGTGGAGATCATGGCCAACTCCAACAACGTGCTGCGCGGCGGACTCACGCCCAAACACGTCGACGTCGCTGAACTCTCCCGGCTCGTCGACTTCGCCCCCGTCGACCCACCCATCCTCACCGCGGTCGAGGACGCCCCCGGCAGCTGGCGGTACGACACACCGGCACCCGAGTTCGCCTTGTGGCGCCTCGAACTGGACGGAGAACTCACCGTCCCCGGCACCGAGCGTGGTCGGATCGTCCTGGTCACCGAAGGGTCCGCCCTCTGCGGCAACATCGACCTGAACGCCGGCCAGTCCGGGTGGTTGCCTGCCGGAGAGGGCGCCGCCCTGATCGGTGAAGGGCGCATCTTCGTCGGCGCCACCGGGTTGCCTCGCCTGCCATGACCCTCCCCTTCCCCAGCTGTGACTGCCATCTGACGCGATGAGTCCACTCGGCCTCCACGGCTCCGCGTCGCGGTACGTCGGGTCCCGGTTCGTCACCGCCATCGGTGGCAGTGTGGCCGCGGCGGTGGGGCCACTGTTGGCGGCGCTGATGTTTGCCGCAGGCCCCACGCAGATGGCCCTGATCACCGGTACGTCCATGATCATCAGCATCATGCTGCGGGTGCCGGTGGCCGGTGTCATCGATCGAGCACCCGACGAACGCCGCATCATGGTGCTGTTCGGGCTGGCATCAGCCGTGGTGTCGGCGGCGGTCCCGCTGCTCTGGCTGGCGGACGTGCTGACCTTCTGGAGATTCCTGGCCTGCATGGGTCTGTCGGCCCTCTGCACCGTCGTGCTGAGTGCGGCCGGCTATCGGATGGTGAACGCGGTGACCGAACCGGGGCAACGCACCCGGGCGCTGGGACTGCTGCACAGTTCACAATCGGCCGGTGACGTGATCGGGCAGTCGACCGGCGGTGTCCTGGTCGGTCTGGCGGCACCACCGCTGGCCCTGCTCGTCGACACGCTCGCCTCGGTTGCTGGTG
>JAKDKP010000492.1 GCA_030453285.1 Propionibacteriales bacterium | reverse complement strand
AGGATGAACCAGGATCAGTTGGTCATCTGGAACTCGTTCCTGGCCGGTGACGCCGATGCTGCCGCCCTGACCGCAGGCCTGCAGAAGATCTCGGACAAGGTGCGCGACGACGACTCGATCGAGAAGATCGAGTTCACGTGACGCATGCGAACGTCGCAGCGACACCGGGGAGCAGCACCGCTCCCCGGCGTCGCCGCTCCCCCTTGACCTTCGACAAGGCCTCGTTCTTCGCAGTGTTCCTCGGTTTGCCGTTGATCATCTACGTGATCTTCGTGATCTCGCCGTTCGCCCAGGCGTTCTACTATTCGCTGACGAACTGGTCGGGCTTCTCGCCCGACATGAAGTTCATCGGATTGAAGAACTACCAGCGGCTCTTCAGCGATGAGATCTTCCTCAAGGCCCTCGGCAACAACGTGTTCCTGGCGATCGTGCTCCCGCTGACCACGATCATCCTCGCTCTCGCTCTGGCCACCATGGCGACCGTCGGTGGCTCCTCGGTCGGCGAGGTGCGTGGCCTGCGGGGCTCGGCCCTCTATCGCGTGGTGACGTTCTTTCCCTACGTCGTTCCCGCCGTGGCGATCGGCATCATCTGGAGCATGATGTACGACCCGTCCAGCGGCCTGGTCAACGGCATCCTGGTCGACGTGCTGCAGGTGAAGTCATTGGACTCGTTCGCCTGGCTCGGTGATCCGCGGACCGCCATGCTCGCGACGATCTTCGTGATCCTGTGGAGCATGACGGGCTTCTACATGGTGCTGTTCATCGCCGCCATCCAGGGCGTGGACAAGGAGATCTTCGAGGCGGCGCGTCTCGACGGTGCCGGACGTTTCCGTACGGCAGTGTCGATCACGGTGCCGTTGATCAGGGAGAACGTGCAGACCGCGTACGTCTATCTCGGCATCCTGGCGCTGGACGCATTCGTCTACATGCAGGTGATGAACTCGGCCGGTGGTCCGGAGTACGCGACTGTCGTCATGTCGCAGCGGCTGTTCAAGGCCGCATTCACCGATGGGCAGGCGGGCATGGCCAGTGCCATGGGCGTCGTGCTCGCCGTGGTCACCTTGTTGTTCGCCTCGCTGGTCTTCCTGGTGAACAGACTGACCGGCGGCGAGTCGGAGGGAAAGAAGGAGCGATGAGTACCACGACACCACCCGCTCAGGCGGAGGCGACGGCCGAACGCCCGCAGACCCTGCGGGGCGCCCCGAAGACCGGTGCCGACAGGGTCGTGGCCGGAACGTCACACGTCGTCCTGGTGATCTGGTCGATCGTCATCGTCGTCCCGGTGCTCTGGGCGATCCTGTCATCGTTCAAGACGTCCTCGGAGATCTTCGCCTCGCCCTTCGCCTTGCCGGAGGCCTGGTCGCTGACGAATTACCAGACGGCATGGGATCAGGCCGGGATCGGGCGCTACTTCTTCAACACGATCATCGTGGTGGGATCGGCCCTGGTCCTGGTGATGCTCCTCGGCTCCATGGCGGCGTACGTGTTGGCCCGCTTCCAGTTCCCGGGCCGGCGGATCATCTACTACCTGTTCCTGGCCGGCAACACGTTCCCGATCTTCCTGGCGATCGTGCCGCTGTTCTTCGTCCTGAAGGGCATGGCACTGCTGAACACCCTGCCAGGGTTGATCATCACCTATGTGGCGTTCGCGCTGCCGTTCACCGTCTTCTTCCTGTACGCCTTCTTCCGATCGCTGCCGGACGAGATCGCCGAGGCGGCCTCGGTCGACGGTGCCGGGTTGTGGAGCACGTTCTTCCGCATCATGTTGCCGATGGCGCGCCCCGGACTGGCGTCGATCACGATCTTCAACTTCCTGGGGCTGTGGAACCAGTTCCTGATCCCGGTCGCGATCAACACCCGTCAGGACAACTGGGTGCTCTCCCAGGGGCTGGCTGCTTTCGCCGGGCAGATGGGGTATCGCACCGACTTCGGCGCACTCTTCGCCTCCGTCGTGATCACCATCCTTCCGGTGTTGATCATGTACATCATCTTCCAGCGCCAGTTGCAGTCCTCGGTCACCCAGGGCGCTGTGAAGTGACACCCACCTGACGCGCACTGACATCCACGTCTGACACCTGTCAGATCGGCAAGGGGAGGTCGTGCAGAGTTGTGATCCTCGGCCCTTCGTACGAGGGGTGTTGATCATGCCGGTCCAGCAGAACGGCCTGCAGGTCTGCGCCCTCGGCACCTCGGACGTCGTTGTCGAGTGAGTCGCCGACCATCAGCGTTTCGGCCGGCGCGACGCCGAGCCGAGCGCATGCCCCGAGGAAGGCCCGCGGATCGGGCTTGCCTGCCGGGAACTCCGAGCTGGCCATCACAGGCAGGTCGCGGAGACCGAGGCGGCGTACCTTCAGGGCCTGATGGCTCGCATCACCATTGGTCAGGATCGCCGCCGCGAACCCGGCAGCGCGCACTCGGCCCAGAGCGGGGCGCACATCCGGAAAGACAGCCCAGCCGGCTTCGTACCGGGTGAGGTACCGGCCGAACTGGTCATCGGCCTCGGCGTCGTCGAGATTGTGGCCGAGGAACTCCCGTACCCGCTCCCGGCGCTGCTCGACGAACGTCAGCTCCCGAGCCTGATAGCGCCGATAGTGCCGATCGGAAGCCTCGGCCCATCGCGCCCGCACGTGATCGGGGCCTCCGGCCAGACCGAGCTCGGCGGCCCAGTCGACCACGGCCGCGGCGGCTGCCGAATGGTGATCAAGGAGCGTGTCGTCCAGGTCGAAGAGGATGGCGCGAAGCACAGAGTGAGGCTACCTGCTGGTCACACCTGGACCAGAGCGAACGTTCGAGTTCCTTGTGCCACAACCGGTCAGCCTGGTTGAGATGGCGTCACCATGGGCAGCATCCATCAACTGTGCCGTCATCTCATCCACTCCCTCGATCTCGACCGGAGACCCTGTCGAGGGTGGAGGAGTTGGCGCGGCAGACGCCGGCCACGATGACGCGGGAGTCGTTGACTGAGGTGGTGACGGAGGTGTCGGTGTT
>JAKDKP010000491.1 GCA_030453285.1 Propionibacteriales bacterium | reverse complement strand
ACGTCTCCACCCGACCGATGCTGCCATGCCCGGCCTCGGGACTGCCATGGGCTATCGCGCTGATGGGCAGGCGCCAGGGGTGCATCTGGGCGTCCCGTCTCCGTCACTGACGTTCATCCTGAGCCTCGACGGGCCGGTGGTCGGTGCGTGGTCGGGTGACGACCTCTCGGCCGGACGCACCGAGGCCGGCGAGGTGGTTTTGTCCGGGCTGCACACCCACGCCTCGTACGTGCGTCAACCCGTACGACAGGAAGGCATCCAGTTCGCGGTGGATCCGACGTGGTCCCGGGCACTGTTCGGGGTGCCGGCGTCGGCGGTGACGGGAGCCATTGCCGACCCCGTGCTGGGTACGCGGGGACGTCGGCTCATCGAGCAGGTCGCCGAAAATCCCGATTGGCGACAGCGGTTCGACCTGGTCGGACAGGAGCTGCGCCAGTGGGCGTCGGCAGACACCGCACCAGCTCGGCCCGAGATGGTTGAGGCCTGGCGCTGGCTGGTGTCTCGTCGTGGACGTGCCTCGATCGGGGACCTGAGTCACCACGTCCTGCTGTCGGAACGTCAACTGCGGCAGGAGTTCCGACGCGAGTACGGCGTCGGGCCCAAGGAGGCGGCCAGGCTGATCAGGTTCCAGCAGGCCACGCGACGGATGGCGATCTCCGTACGGTGTGGGCGGAGCTTGTCATTGGCTGGCGTGGCGGCCGACTCCGGATATGCCGACCAGGCTCACCTGGCCCGCGAGTTCAGCGGCTTCCTCGGAGTCAGCCCCAGCCAGTGGGTGGCCACCGAGCGCCGAAACCTTCAAGCCGGTGGGCACATGTATGACGCAGAATCGTAATCACCGTACGAACTCATCAGGAGGACATGATCATGGAACAGCACAGTCGGACCCGGCCGCCCTCGGTGTGGCCCACCTTCCAGGCCAAGGATGCTCCTGCCATGATCAGCTTCCTGGTTGACGTCGTCGGATTCACCGAGACGGTCCGCTACGGCGACGGCGATCAGGTCGATCATGCCCAGCTCGACTGGCCTGAGGGTGGCGGCGTCATGCTGGGCAGTCACAAGCCCGATCAGCCGTGGTCGGTCACCCCCGGCACGGCCGGCATCTACATCGTCAGCAACCACATCGATCAGGTGTATGACCGCGTACGGGCCGCGGGTGCGACGATCATCCGGGAGCCCGCCGACACCGACTACGGCTCCCGGGAGTTCGGCTTTGCCGATCCCGACGGCAACCTGTGGTCGGTCGGCACGTACGCCGGCGAGCCAGCCAAGGCCGCCGACTGAGGCCTCAGAAGTCGGTTGCCGAGTACGGCAGGCGCCGCAGGTCGGCCATGTCGGCCAGGCGCCACAGATCGTCGGCCTCACCGGAGATGGCGCGGGCCCGGGCCAGCACGTTGACCCGGGTGCCGCCCACGCCCAGGGCACCGAGGGTGTCCACTCCCATGGTCACGTCGGGTTCGGCATCGGTCCGCTCGACGGTGGCGCGCTGCCCTTCGGTGGTGATCGTGAACGTGCCGTCGGCAAACCCGAGCGGATCGTTGATCTTGGCCACGATCGCGTCGTCGGCTCGCCACTCGCGGGCGGTGAGCATCGCGATCGGGTCGAGCACGCGGAACCACAGTCCGTCGCGCTGGCTCTTGACCCGGCATCCGCGGCGGTCGGCCATGGCCCAGGACAGGGGATCGTCGAGCGGGGCGCCGTACATGGTGATCGACTCGACCAGATCGATGCTGGCCAGGAAACTCCACAGGGCCAGGTGGGCGCGGGTGCTGCTGGCGACGAAACCGGTGATGTCGAGACTCTTCGTACCGGAGAACTTGTAGGTGACATAGCCGTCCGGACGGCCGTGGGCGTCGTGATGGATGGCGGCGCGGAGCTTCTTCTCGACGGCCTGCTCGGAATAGTCCCAGGCTCCCGACAGGGTGCGCTGATAGTGATGCAGCCGTTCCACCGAACCAGTGGTGGTGGCGTGGAAGTCGGCAAAGACGGTGTTGATCGCCGGCAGCGCCTCGACCGGATCCATCATCACCACCCGGCCCGGATCCTCGCCGACCTGGTCACGAAGCTTGAACCGGACCGAGGTGTCGATCTCCAGGTCCTGCTTGAAGGTCGCCGGGGCGTACCCGAACCGGCCATAGATGGTCGCCTCGGTGACCGTCAGGACGGCCAACGGCAGGCCGGCATCCCTGGCCTCGGTGAGGCTGTCGGTCATCTGGCGACGCAGAATGCCTTGGCGTCGATGCGTCGGACGGACGGTGACATCGGTGATCAGGTGCGCATCGACGATGTCGGCGCCGAGGTTGATCGTCTTGCGGTACGAGGCGAAGGTCGCCACTGGTTGCTGCTCGGTGCTCGTCCCCTCCTCCCAGACTCCCCGCAGGGTGGCGGAGTCGCTCACCTGATCGGCCAACCAGACCTCGAAGGACTCGTCGGTGCCGCGCGGATCATGGAATCCGAGGCGGACGGCCTCGAACCACGCTCGCATCCGGACGCGATCGGCCTGGTCGGCTTGCAGGGTCTCGAAGTGCAGATTCACGTCTGCCAACGTAGTGGACGTTCCCCAGCTCGGAGAGCCAAGGACGCGAAAACCAGCAGAATCGTCGACACAGAACCGATCGAGCGGACAAATTGGTGGCGTACGGCGGCACGTACGGGCAAGGTGGGATGGCGTCACGTGACGGGCCGTCGTGGTGGACCAGACGCCCGTGGCTGATGCCCTGCTTGCCGCGACAGGAGAGAATCGTGGCGACAGCGAGTTGATGAACACCCCCGATGACAGGAGTGAGAGCCATGCCCGACAAGCAGCAGGAGTCCCCAGGAGCGGCCGAGGACGTCAAGGCCAAGATGCGGGCGGCCCTGGACAAGAAGCATCAGCAGGACCAGGAGCATCTCACGGCCGAAGGCGCGCGGTCCGACGGCAGTGAGCGAATGCATGGGGTCGACGGACACATCGACACCCAGTCCTATCGCCGCAAGTCCGGTGGTGGCGGG
>JAKDKP010000490.1 GCA_030453285.1 Propionibacteriales bacterium | reverse complement strand
CCGTGCTCGGGGCCATCTTCCTGATCGAGTACGGTCGCGGCAAGAAGCTGGGGCGAGCGGTCAGCTTCATGGTCGACATCCTGTCGGGTGTCCCCTCCATCGTTGCCGCGCTGTTCATCTACGCCATGGTGATCACCCTGTTCGGCTTTGGCCGCTCGGGTGTCGCGGCGGCCCTGGCTCTGGTGCTGCTGATGATTCCGACCGTGTTCCGGTCCACCGAGGAGATGCTCAAGCTGGTGCCGGACTCGCTGCGGGAGGCCTCGTACGCGCTGGGTGTGCCGAAGTGGAAGACGATTGTCAAGATCGTGGTGCCCACCGCGTTCGGCGGCATCGCCACCGGTGTCGTGCTCGGGCTGGCCCGGGTGATGGGCGAGACTGCACCGTTGCTGATCCTGATCGGCTACGCGACGAACTTCACCATGAACCCCTGGACCCAGGACCTTGGCACCCTGCCGACCATGATCAACGTCGGGATGAACATCCCTCAGCAGATGCCCGGCTACGACCGGATCTGGGGAGCTGCCCTGACCTTGATCATCGTCGTCATGGTGCTCAACCTCGGCGCTCGAGGCATCGAGCGGATGACCAAACTGAAGGAACGCTGATGAGGCCGACCCGTCGCCACACAGCGAGCATTCCCACCACAGAGAAGGACGGTTGACATGGCCAAGCGCATCGACGTCGAAGACTTGAACGTCTACTACAGCGCCTTCCACGCCGTCGAGGACGTCAACATGACGATTCAGCCTCGCTCGGTGACGGCCTTCATCGGACCGTCGGGCTGCGGCAAGTCCACCGTGCTGCGCACGCTGAACCGGATGCATGAGGTGATCCCGGGCGCGACCGTCCAGGGGTCGGTGCAGTTGGACGGGGTGGAGTTGTACAACAAGAGCGTCGACCCGGTGGCGGTACGTCGCACCGTCGGCATGGTCTTCCAGCGCGCCAATCCGTTCCCCTCGATGTCGATCCGCGACAACGTGGTGGCCGGGCTGAAGCTGAACGGGATCAAGAAGAAGTCCGCCCTGGACGATGCCTGCGAGCAGGCGCTCAAGGGCGCCAATCTGTGGAACGAGGTCAAGGACCGTCTCGGCCGGGCCGGATCGGGCCTGTCCGGTGGACAGCAACAGCGACTGTGCATTGCCAGGGCGATCGCGGTCCAGCCCCAGGTGCTGCTGATGGACGAGCCGTGCTCGGCCCTCGACCCGATCTCGACCCTGGCCATCGAGGACCTGATCGGCGAGCTGAAGGAAGAGTTCACCGTCGTCATCGTCACCCACAACATGCAGCAGGCGGCCCGGGTCAGCGACCAGACCGCCTTCTTCAACCTGGCCGCCACCGGCAAGCCGGGCAACCTGATCGAGATCGGCCCCACCGACAAGATCTTCTCCAATCCCGACCAGAAGGCGACCGAGGACTACATCACCGGCCGCTTCGGCTGATCCTCCGCAGAGGGCCCTAGAATTGCCCCCGTGAGCACTTCGAGCGGCTGGTATCCCGATCCCGGTGGCCAGCGCGGCGCGTTCCGCTACTGGGACGGGCAGCGCTGGTCGGAGCAGTTGTCGGCCTCGCCGACCGCTCCCCCGCCTCGTCCGGGTCAACCCCTTGCCGGTCCTCGCCGGGGCGGCAACAAGGGCGTCTGGTGGCTGGTCGGCGCCGGCGTCGTGCTGCTGGGCCTCGTCCTGGTCAGTGTGTTCGCCATCCGCAGCATGCGGACCGTCGGGGCCAACCCGAACCCCGGCGGCGTGCAGGTGTCGCAGAATCCGTGCCCACCCGAGCCGACGACCTTCCCCTCGGTCTCCTCCCAGAAGAGCGATGGCCGGGTGTATGGCGGTCGGTTGTCCTACCCGCAACTGAGTGCTCCGTTCGGGCCGGTCGACGGTGACCTCCGGGTCCCGTTCGGGCGCGACGTCGCCAAGCAGGAGGCGCCGGTCGAGATGAACTATCAACCGGGGCAGAGTTGGGTGGCCTCGGTGCTGGTCGGTGAGCTGAGCGCCGGAGATGGCTTCTACAACCCCGAGACGGGCGCCGAGATCGTCGCCAAGTGCGCGGTGGGCGTGTTCTACGGCGACGCCAAGGTGACCCGGGACGACCGGGTCAGCAAGGCCACCACGGTCGACGGCTACGACGCCTGGTTGCTGGAGACCCAGCTCTCCTTCGACATCCCCGGTCTGAAGACCAAGGGTGAGTTGATGATCTTGATGATCGTCGAGATCGACAGCATGCGCGGGGCACTGTTCTACGCCTCCATTCCCGACAGCACTCCCGAACTCGTGCAACCGGCCAGGGATGCCATGGCCGGC
Organism: Propionibacteriales bacterium; assembly: GCA_030453285.1. GTDB lineage: Bacteria > Actinomycetota > Actinomycetes > Propionibacteriales > Propionibacteriaceae > Carbonicoccus. Next base: position 692 of record JAKDKP010000490.1, on the reverse strand, counting down.
CTCAAGGTCACCAAGTAGCGAGGCTGCCGGGTGTCCTGGCGGCCTTCAGGACGCGGGGACGGCGAGCGCCGGCTCGGCGGCGTACGCGTCTGCCAGCAGACGAACAAGCCCGTCGGCGTTGCCCAACGTGTGTTCACCGATCCGCGCCACCGGGATCCCCGGGCTCCAGGAGTTCATCAGCACCGCCGACAGCGACTCGTCCAGCTCCGCCGGGCGCACCGGACGGGTGACCTGTTCGACCCCGCTGCGGGCCAGTTGGCGTTGCAGGATCCGCATCGTCACCCCGTCCAGCTTCGCTGCTTCGGGCCAGATGACCGAGTGGCCGTCGGTGAACGCCAGGTTCCAGATCGTCGCCTCACTGAGCCGGCCGTTGGCGTCGACGAACGCGGCATCGTCGAATCCGCGGGCGCGGGCGCGGCGCAGGTACTGGGTCTTGGCCACCTCGCCCACGTGCTTGACACCCGGGAGATGACGTTCGTACGGGACGACGTCGAGTGTCATCGGATCGGTCGGCGGGGTAGCCGGATCGGTGATCTTGATCAGCACATCGATGTCGAGATCGTCGCCCGCCGGCAGGAACTCACCGGGGCGGGCGCTGAGGAAGCACATCACCGAGACGTCCGGTGGCGCCGCCGCCACGGCCGAGGACAGCAGGCGATGCAGGTCGGTATCGGGCAGATGCCGTCCGAAGA
>JAKDKP010000489.1 GCA_030453285.1 Propionibacteriales bacterium | reverse complement strand
CGATCCTTGAGGGTGATGATGCCCTGCAATAGACCGGACACGCCAATCATCAAACCGGGCGTTGCTTGCCACCAACTTGTTCCAGTGGCAAGCATCCAGATAGCGGCGATGATGAAGAGGGGCCCCAGCACCACGAGTACCCTGGCGATTTGTCGCATCCGTCGCTCGGTCATGGTATCGGCGCCGGTCCGATGGGCTCGTCCTCAATCTCGGGTCCTCGTCCAAGACAGCTTTCAATGCTGCGACGATATGAGCGTATCCCTTCGCGTACCCAGTCGAGGAATTGATCAATATACTTACCAAGGAGAGCGATCACCAAAGCTGCAGCTGCAACAACGGCAATTATCAGTTTCGGAGCCTTCTCAACGATCTTTAGAATTTTGAAAATGGTCCGAATCCACCTTGGAACCCGTACACCATTCGCCTCGAGCAGCATATCAATGGTTCCGATGACGGATATGAGACCTAGGAGAAAGTCGATTGTCTCACCGAGCCAGCGAATCGCCTCGATGATCAAGTCGATGAACCAGATGAGAGCCTCGGCGAACCAGACCAGGAAGTCCCAGATGTGCAGCAGGACGTTCCAGAACGTCACGGTGCACTCGGTCCAGGCGTCGGCCGTGTCACCGCCCCAGGTATCGGGGGGTGACTGGGGCAAAGTTTCGCGGGCGGAACCCACGGCCTGCTTTGCAGCGTCCAGAGTCGCCAATTGCTCCCGGATCGCGTCAACGTCGATGTCGAATTTCATGGCGGCGTCGACGGGGTTGGGGATGGCGTAGCGGTCCATCGCGAGTTGCGCCGCGGGGGTGATGATGAACTGCTCACGAGTGATGGCTCCCATGGCAGACCCGCTCAGATCTCTCGCGTGAACTGCTCGGCGGTGCGCGTGTTGGACTCTTCCATCGCCTGGTAGGTATCTGCGGCTTGCAGCGTGAGCTCACGAAACCTCGACAAGTCGGCTTCGATGGAGGACACAGCTTGGGTCACCTCGTCAACCGCGCCCGAGAGCATCCCGGGGACGTCCTGCCACACTTCGCCGACGCTGATCGTCGGCCAGGTGGAGAGGCGGTCAGCCGCTGCACGCAAATCCTCCCCGGCCGGGGTCAAGCGTTGTGTGCTCACATCTCGAATGTCATCGGGGCGGACCCGGAACGATGTCATGCGAACCGTCCTTCACCTAGGCTGGTCCCACCATAGCGTGAACCAAATCACTCAGGCAGAGGTCATCCCATGAGTCAGTCGATGCAGGAGTTCGTGAACAAGTTCCAGGCGGCCATGGCCCAGCAGGAGGAGGCGGCGCGGGCCAATAGGCAGCATCCCGACCGCGGCAGGTCTCGCGATGGCCACGTCGAGATCGTGTTTCACGAGGGCACAGTCCGAGTTGCGCTGCAACCCGGCGCGATGGGCTTGGGCAGGAAGGGCATGGAGCAGGCCGTGGCCGAAGCAGTGGGGGAACTCCTGACGAGCTTCCCGCGATTGGCCGAGATGGACGACACTGCGCTCGACGAGGTCACGGCTCAATTGGAGCGCGAGACCGCAGAATTCCAGCGGTCGCTGCTGCAGCGCATGTCTGAGGTGCAGAGTCGGGCGGAGTCGAGCATGCCGACACTGCGGGAATCACCCAAAAGGAATGCACAGGGAACGTGAGCCCCACGCAAGCCCGGTCGGTTGGCTCCCTCGGTGGGACTCAGTCGGTCCTGAGTGGAACGAGCGGTTGCGCGTTTTCAGAGTTGGCGAACCCCGGGCACGCCGTCGGTGACCTCGAAGCTGGCATGGGTGTACGCCTTCGGATTCCGTACGGCGACGGTGTCGACCATCCGCAGGTCGACCCGCAGCGCATCGTCGTCCATGGTGGCCACCTGATAGCCGCGACGATCACCGTCGAAGAACGTGATGTGCGGATTGTGTTTGATCATCGGCCCGTAATAGGGGCCGTAGACCGCCTTGTCACCATTGGTGCTGATCGACGTACCGACGAATTCGGCACCGATGACGGGGCTGTCGGGTCGATCGAAGTCGCTGTGCACCTCATTGACGAAGGTCGAATGCCAGTCGCCGGTGAAGGTGACCGGATTGCGCAGCTTCGACCGCCGCCAACTCTCCATCAGCCGCAACCGGGCGGCCGGGAACCCATCCCAGGCGTCGTTCCAGAGCAGATCACCAGCAGCACCGTCATGGTCGAGCCGCGACAGCATCACATTGGACCCCAGCAGGTTCCACCGTACGGTCGAGTCCCGGTAGCCGCGGGTCAGCCAATTCTCCTGCTCGGTGCCCAGCAACGACACATCCGGGTTCGACGCGGCCGCGCAGGCATTGGCCTCTCCCCAACCGCACGGGGGCACATCGCGGTACTGCCGGCCGTCGATGAGATCGAACTGCACCAGCCGACCCCACCGCAGTCGGCGATAGATCACCGGACTGGCAAAGCCCCGACTGGCCCGCAACCGGACCGGCTGGTGCTCGTACCAGGCCTGGTAGGCCGCACGCCGTCGTACCGAGATGTCGGAGAAGCCGCGGTACTGCGAGGTGGTGTTCGCGTAGTCGTTGAGCACCTCGTGGTCGTCCCAGGTCACCATCCAGGCACCGGCCCGGTGGGCGGCCTGCAGATCGGGATCGGTCTTGTACCAGGCGTACTGCTGGCGCCAGCGGGTGATGTCGTTGCCCGGCGCCGGCGCCAGCACCGCCGGCACCGTGGTCTTGCGGAACCCGCCGTCGCCGGGGATCCCGCCCTCGTACACGTAGTCGCCCAGGTGCACGTGCAGATCGGCATCCTCGTTCGCCAGGTGGCCGAGCGCACCGTAGTAGCCGTCGGCCCAGGCCTGACAGGACGCGAACGCGATCCGCATCCGGTCACCACGTTCGCCGGGGTGCGGGGTGGTGCGGAACCGGCCGACCTCGGAGATCACGCCGGCGTGACGGAATCGGTAGTGGTAATCCCGGCGGGGCCGCAGGCCATTCACATCGGCATGCACCGACTGCGCCAGTTCAGGAGTG
>JAKDKP010000014.1 GCA_030453285.1 Propionibacteriales bacterium | reverse complement strand
CGGGGCCAGCGGTTCGACCCGCGAACGCACCATCGCGGCCACCGCCGAGATCGCTCGGGACACGACCCTGCGGACGGTGGCCCACCTCACCTGCGCCAGCCAGTCGGTCGAGCAACTGCGGCATGTCGTCGGCCACTACGCCGCCGCCGGCGTGAACCAGATGCTGGCGATCCGGGGGGACATGCCCGGGGGACCGACGGTGCCGTGGGAGCCGCACCCCGAGGGGCTGGCGAATGCCACCGAACTCGTGGCGTTGATCAAGGAACTGGGCAACTTCTGTGTCGGCGTCGCGGCCTTCCCCGACGTGCATCCCGAGCGGAAGGATCCTGATCTTGATGCCGATCTGTTGGTCGCCAAGGCCGAGGCCGGTGCGGACTACGCGATCACCCAGCTCTTCTTCGAACCGCAGAACTACTTCGACCTGGTCGATCGCGTCCGATCCCGTGGCTGCGATCTGCCGATCATTCCCGGCCTGATGCCGGTCACCACCCTGCGTCAGATCGACATCTTTGCCGAGCTGTCGGGGCAGGATCTGCCGTCGTCGGTGGTCGACCGTCTGCACCGGGTGGCGCCCGACGCCGTACGGGCCGAAGGGATCGCCATCGCCACCGAGATCTGTCAGACGCTGTTGGCCGGCGGCGCCCCGGGCCTGCACTTCTTCACGCAGAATCGGTCAAAGGCGACGCGAGAGATTTTTGCCAATCTCCGCCGCCAGCCCGGTCGATCGTGATCAACCGCTGCGTCGGCCTGGTCAACGCCACATAGAGCACGCGGACCCCACCGGGGCTCTCGGCGACGATGTCGTCGGGGGAGACCACCACCACGCCGTCATACTCGAGCCCCTTCGAGGCCAGCGGCGTCACCACGACGACCCGATCGCCGGCCTCGGCCAGTCCCGGGGCGTTCGCCAACGTCTCCCGGATCGAGTTGATCACCGACTCCGGGGCGATCACGCCGATCGACCCCTCGACCAGTCCGGCAAGATCAACAGCGGCTCGGACGGCACCGGTGCCCAGGTCGGCCTCGGTCCGCAGATCCGGATCGACCCCGGTCGAACGGACCGCCTTCGGCAGGTCGGCGTCGGGGTGGTCGGCCAACACCACCCGGCCCGCCAGGTCGTACACCTCGGCCGGGCTGCGATAGTTCGTCGACATCCGGAACTGACGCTGCGGGGCGTTGCCGATCAGCTCCTTCACCGCCCGTCGGGTTTCATCGGGATCGGGCCAGGAGCTCTGTGCCGGATCGCCGACGATCGTCCAACTGGCATGGGATCCGCGGCGTCGCAGCATCCGCCATTGCATCGGGGTGATGTCCTGCGCTTCGTCCACCAGCACATGGTTGTACGTGGCATGCGGCTCGGCAAAGGGATCGGTCTCGACCTGGCGACTCAGCCGGTCCGCCGTGGTCACCACCTCGTCGACCGAGGCGCCCTCCTCGAGGAACAGGGAGGTCTCGGGTTGATCGTCGGCCGGCGGCGGTGGCCCGAGGATCGCCACCAACTCGTCGAGCAGGGCGGTGTCGGCGACGGTCCAGTCGCCAGGGTCGATGTTGGCGGTGAGGGCGGACAGTTCGCGCGCCGACAGGTCGTTTCCGGCGACCCGGGCTGCCACGATCGGATCTGCCAAGTGGGCCAGCACTCCGGCAGCAGTCATCGCCGGCCACCAGGCGTGCCAGAACATCTGCCAGGTCGCCGAGGCGGTGACCAACTCGGCAAAGACCTCATCATCGGTCTCATCATCGGTCGCATGGGCCGGATCGAGCCCGTTCCACCGGCGGCGAAGCAGTCCGAGCACGGCCTTGGTTGCGGCGGGGCGGCCGGCGTTGAACTTGTGATGCCGCAGAACGTCGGCCCGGATCCGCTGCAATTCGTCGACGGTTGCGGTGAGCGCGTCGCCCTTCACCATCACGCGGAGTTGATCATGGGTGTGGACACGCTCGGGTCGTCCACCAACCGGCGCAGCACCCGGCGCATCCGCAGGCTGCCCTTGATGGCGGCCGACTGCGGAGGGTCGAGGCGACCACTGGGGCGTCGCAACACGTCGGTGGCCACCTGGCCGATGGCCCGCAGGGTCACCGAATCCTCGCCGAGTGAGGGGAGCACCCGCTCGATGTAGTTCATGAAGACCTCGCTCGGCCCCACCACGAGCACCCCGCCGTTCTCGAACCGGCGGCGATGCGAATAGAGCAGGTAGGCCGCGCGGTGCAACGCCACCACCGTCTTGCCGGTGCCCGGGCCGCCGGCAATCATGGTGAATCCTTGGTACGGGGCCCGGATCGCCTCGTCCTGTTCGGTCTGGATGGTGGCGACAATGTCCTTCATCCGCGGACCGCGGGAGCGCGACAGGGCCGCCATCAGGGCCCCCTCGCCGATGACGACCAGTGACGGATCGGCGTTCTCGCCGTCCAACAGGTCGTCCTCGATGCCAATCACCTGTTCCCCGCGGCAGCGCAGCACGCGACGCCGTACGACCTCCATCGGGTCACTGGGGGTGGCTCGATAGAACGGTTCGGCCGCGCGGGCCCGCCAGTCGACAACCAGCGGCTCGTACTCGTCATCGCGTACGCCGAGGCGGCCGACATAGCGGACCTCGCCGTCGGCGCGATCGAGCCGGCCGAACACCAGGCCCTCGTGTTCGGCGTCCAGCGAGGCGAGACGCTTGGCGGACTGGAAGGCGAACACGTCCCGCTCGAACAGGCCGGTGCCGTCTTCCTCGCGGACGAAGTTGGCCCGATCGGACTGGAAGAGCGAGGTGCCGTCCTTGGCGACATTGCGCGCTGCCGTGGTGAGATGCCCCAGCCTGTCGTACACCTTGTCGACGTGCGCCTGCTCGACCGCCACCTCCTGCGCAGTCGTCGAGTCGCCGGTGTCGGGCACGGTGTCGGTGTCGGGGGTGGGCATCGCTGCACCGGCAGGTGACGGGGCCTCAGCCTGGTCAGGGGAGTTGCTCAACAGCGAATCCTCTCAGAACGGACGCTCTACTCTACCCGGCCCGGACCGTGTTGGGGACCTGCTCTCCTGTCGACCAGAAGGACGGGACCCACGCGTACCGATTCGCCGGTCGACGCCGAGGAATCTCCAGATGCGATGCAACCTCCGGCCAGCACCGTTCATCAAGTCTTGTGTACGAGGAACAACAGCTTCATCCACCACAGGAGGATCACGATGATGTTCACCGTCAAGCGCACGGCCACCGCGACCACGGTCGCGGGTGCGGCCCTGGCCCTCACCCTGCTGCCCGCAGTGGCCCAGGCTGACGACACGTTCACCATGGGAGGCACGGTCACCGGTACCGGTGGCGTCAACGTCCGTACCACGCCCAGCACCGAAGGTACGGCGGCCAGCACCCTGAACCGCGGTGCGGAATTCCAGACCACCTGCAAGACCACGGGAGAGCCGGTGGGCGACACCGACGTCTGGTACGCCCTCCCGTCCAGCAGCGAGCAGCCGCTGTACGTGAGCGGCGCCTTCGTCCAGGTGCCCGACGACTTCGAACTCCCGAACTGCTGATCACGCCACCTCACTCGAACGCCCGCACCCGCACGGTGCGGGCGTTCGTCTGTGCCCCCGTCTGCATCCGCTTCGGGCCCGCCGCCCCGCTCGCCGTGGGTGGACGCCGGCTGGGTCGCGTGCCACCACCGTAGTGTGCAGAAGGAGACTGCCGTCCACCTCCCGACGCGGAGACCAGAACCCCGACCGAACTGTGAGAGGACCATCCGATGGTGCCGGACAGCGAGCCACCTTCACTGGTCCTCATCGCCGGCCCGATCGCCGCAGGCAAGAGCGCGGTGTCTCGTCGGCTTGCCGATGACCTGCGCGTCTCCGGTCAGCAGGTGGCCCTGGTCGAGCTCGATGCCCTCGCCGACATGGCGCGGCCGACGCTGCCGGACTGGACGGTGGCGCACCGGATCTTCGCCTCGGTCACGGGTCAGTGGCTCCTGGCCGACATGGACGTGGTGATCGCGGAATCGGTGAGCAACCGAGCAGAACTCCAACTCGTGCTCGGACACGTACCCGTGGGAACGCCCGTCCTCACCGTGGCGGTCAGTTGTCGGTTCGAGGTCGCACTCGAACGGGCGCTGGCCGACCCGACCCGAGGGATCTCGCGCGATGCCGATTTCCTGCGCGGAGTCCACGAGCAGTGGGCCGAGGAGAGTCCACTGTTTCCGGTCGACCTCGCGCTCGACAGCGGGACGACCCCGCTCGCCGAGAGCGTACGTCGGATCCGGTCGGCCCTGGCTGTGACGCCGCCGGCTCCCCCGGGCCAGGACTCGGTCAGTTGATCATGGACGGGCTTGAGCTGGGATGGCTGGGTACGACCGTCAGAGCGGGAATGCTGAGGGAAGGCGGATCCTTGAGCCAACTTTCGGTGTGACCTGCACATCAAGAACTGTGTACGAGCAGCCAGCAATTTCACCCGTGGGAGGCCCAAGATCATGTTCAACATCAAGCGCATCACCGCCGCCACCCTTGCCGGGGCAGCCGTTGCCCTGGCCCTGTTGCCCGGAGCGGCTCAGGCCGACGACGACATCGACGACATGCACTGGATGGGTGGCACCGTCACGGGCAACCTCGGCGCCAACATTCGATCAACGCCCAACCTGGAACGCCCCGTGGTCGGCACCATGAACTACGGCGAAAAGTTCAAGGCGATCTGCAAGACCAAGGGAGCCTCGGTCGGCGGCAACACCACCTGGTACGGAATCCCTGCCTATTCGGAAGTCCCGTACTACGTGAGTGGCCGATTCGTCGACGTGCCTGATGACTTCGAGTTGGGGCCCTGCTGACCCCGGATCACTCCGTCAGCCGCTCAGTCGGCCAGTTGATCATGGACTGCGTACGAGGCCAGGGCCCCGGACAGGACTGTGTGGGAGAGGTCCGCGCCCCCGCGTGACCACGGGCCGGCCAGATACATTCCGTCGACGGAGCTGCGGATCGGTGGCCGGCGCAGGGTGGTCCGGGCGCCACGCCAGGCAATGCCGGCGGCCGGGTCCGGGGCACCGGCCGGCCAGTCGTGGATGCTTTCGAGAGTCCGCCCGTCGGGCAATGGTCGGGTCCAGGTGATGATCGGTCCGCCGGCAGTGTGGCGTACGGTCTCGGTCGCTTCCTCGATGCTCTTGGCGATGAGCCGGTGCGACACCGCCGGAGCCACGGCCGGGCGGGTCCGCCCCAGGGCACGTCGCTCGGCTCCACCACCACGGCCGAGCAGGTCGTACGCGCCCCGCGGTTCGGAGGCCCAGACCACCGCCGGGGTGGCGATCTCGGCCGCTCCAGCCACCACACCGGCGATCCTGCCATCGACGATGTTGATCTTGGACACATCAGTGTCGGGGAGGACCTGCACACGCCGTTGCCCCAGCCGCTCGGCCAACAGATCGATCAGCGTCGAGGTCCGTACGGGGCGTTCGGCATCGGCCATCATCCACCGCCCGAAACGGCGTTCGGCCGACAGGTGCACTGCGCACCAGCCGGGAGCGTGTCGCGGATCGGATCCCAGCAGCCAGGCACTGTTGTTGATCATGGCCGCCAGGTGCGGTTCGTCGATGCTCGCGGCCAGGTCGGCAACGGTCCGTTTCGGGTCGAGCTCGCGCCTGGCAGCCTCAAACTGCTGACGTCCGGCCAGCTCGGCCTCCCGCCCCAACGGGCGCAGGGTCTGCCACTGATCATCAAGGTGATCCACCAGATCGCGCCACCGATCGGCCGCAGCCACCCCGTACGCACGCGAGAGCACGGTGTGTTGCACCCCACGGTCGGTCGGCATCACCAACTCGCTGTCGTCGTCGAACACATGCCGGGCCGCCGGAGCCGGGACCAGGGACACCCCGGCCCGCGACGTCTCGTCGGCAAAGGCGCGACCACTCTTGCGGAACAGGTCACGCCACGGTGCGGGGAAGGTGATCATGCCCGGCATCGCATCCACCGTGACGACGTCGGAATCGTCACTGATCAGCTCGTACGGGGACAGGCGTCCGCCGAGGTGTCGGCCGGGATTCACCAGCAGCACGGTGTGGCGGTTCTTGGCCAGTCGGGCGGCGGCCGCCATCCCGGCCAGCGTGCCACCGACCACGACCACGTCGTACGACTCGGTCATGTTGCTCCTCCCGCGGTGAGGGCCTGCACGGTGGGGTACGACCTCAGTGTGCTGCCGAGCCGGTGGTGGCTCGCCGCCGCTCCCACCAACGACGGAAGGACCGCCACCCGCGCCGTACGCGACGGAAGGCGAAGATCAGGATCACGATGCCGATCACCAGCAGGATGGCGACCACGATGGCCACCGGAATCGGTGCCAGCACACTGGCCGTGGCCACACCGGTGACGGCGACGTCCCCGGCCAACGAGGCGGCGATGTTGCTGGCCGGTTCGGGGGAGGTGTTGATCGCCAGCCGCAGGCCGGCCTTGGTCAGGTGGCTGACCAGCGCGGTGATGCCGCCGACCGAGGCGAGCGCAACCGTCCAGACGTCGCCGTTCGCGCCAGCCATCAGGGCACCGATCGTGGCCCCGGCGATCGGGCGGATCACCGTGGAGATCGTGTCCCACGCCGAGTCGACGTACGGGATCTTGTCGGCCACGAGTTCGATGACGGTGAGCACCGCCATCACGATCAACACGTCGACGCGTTGCAGGCCCTCGGGGACCTGGGCGATGTGGGCGAAGCGGCCCAACAGGCCGAGGATGAGCACGGTGGCGTAGGCATTGATGCCACTGGCCCAGCCACTGGTGAAGGCAAGCGGAAGCATCTCCATGATCATCACCCTAGAGCCAATCCGGCATTCGGTGTCGATCCCGGTGAACGGGACGATCGGGCCGGCAGGTCCGATTCACGCCCATCTTCACGTCCATCCGTGCACCGCTAGGCTCCCCCGCATGCGCATAGCCGTGACCGGATCCATCGCCATGGACCACCTGATGACCTTCGGAGGAAAGTTCGCCGACTCCCTGCTGGCCGAACAACTCAACAAGGTCTCCCTCTCGTTCCTGGTGGAGGACCTGCAGATCAGGCGCGGCGGGATCGCCCCCAACATCTGTTTCGGTCTGGGCGCTCTGGGATTGGAGCCGTTGCTGGTTGGCGCAGTGGGGGAGGACTTTGCCGAGTATCGGGGCTGGCTCGACCGGCACGGTGTGCAGACCTGGCCCGTGCACGTCTCGGAGACCGCCCACACGGCCCGCTTCATCTGCACCACCGATGCCGACCATGCCCAGATCGCCTCTTTCTACACCGGCGCGATGGCCGAGGCGCGGCAGATCGAGCTCAAGCCGATCGCCGATCGGGCCGGCGGCCTGGATCTGGTGATGATCTCGCCCAATGACCCCGAGGCGATGCACCGGCACTCCGACGAATGCCGGACCAGGGACTACCCGTTCGTCGCCGACCCCTCGCAGCAGCTGGCCTGGATGGACGGGCCGCAGATCCGACGGTTGATCGACCGGTCGGCCTACCTGTTCTCGAACGACTACGAGGACGGCATGATCATCTCCAAGACGGGATGGTCGCATGAGGAAATCCTCGACCACGTGGGAATCCGGGTGATCACCCGCGGCATCGACGGGGTGTCGATCGAGGGCACCGACGCCGGGGGCAACCGGATCGACCGGTTCGAGGTACCGATCGCTCGCGAGATGCAGCGGGTCGATCCGACCGGTGTCGGGGATGCGTTCCGTGCCGGATTCCTGGCCGGGCTGGCCTGGGGGGTCGGGCTGGAACGCTGTGCCCAACTCGGTTCGCAGCTGGCCAGCTATGTGGTGGCCATCGTCGGCACGCAGGAGTACCGCTTCAACGGCCATTTCGTCGAACGGTTCGCCGAGGCGTATGGAGCCGAGGCGGCTGCCGAGATCGAGCCGTACTGCACCAGCTTCCGGATCTGAGCGGATCGATGGCGGAGGACGAGGGGATGCACCGGGCTGGCCTGATCGGCGCTCCGGCCACCCTGCTCGGCACGCTGTGGGCCCGCGTGCTGGATGCCCGGTCGCGGCGTCCGGTGCTCGGCGACGAGAGTTCGGTCGCGGTGGCCGACCAGATCGACCAGGAGTGGTCCCGGCTCGGGGTCACCACGATGATGCGGCTGGTCACCTGTGTCCGGGCCGTGCAGTTCGACCGGTGGGCGGACGAGTTCCTGGCCCGACATCGCGATGCGGTGGTGATCCAGCTCGGTGTCGGGCTGGACACCCGCCACGCCAGGATCACCTCGGCCCCGGGCGTGGAGTGGTTCGACGTCGATCTCGACGAGGTGATCAACCTGCGCCGTCGGGTGATCGGCGAGATGGCTGGGGTGACCATGATCAGCTCCTCGGCGGGCGACCCGAAGTGGCTGGATCAGGTTCCGTCCGGGCGTCCGACCCTGATCATCGCCGAGGGGCTGTCGATGTATCTGGATCCTCGTACGGGTGGGGAACTGTTGCATCGGTTGAGCACACACTTCGACGGCGCGTTGATCATGGACGTGAACAGTTCGCTCGGTGTCGTCGGTCAGTTCATGAACCGTACGGTGCGCGGTCAGGGAGCGCGGTGGACCTGGCTGGTGAACCGGCCACGGTCCCTCCAGCGGTACGGGCTGCGGTTGCGGGAGGTGCGGTCATCCTCCGACCTCGTGTTCGCCGCCATGCGTGGCCGGGTCTCGCCGATCGTCCGGCAGCAGTACCGCCTGGCGCGCCTCGCCCCCGGCGCTCGCGGCGCCGGCCGGTTGTTGCGCTTCACCCTGTAGAGGCTGTCCGGGGCAAGGTGGCGGATTCTCCGGGTTGACGGACTGTCGGTAGGGCGGTGTAACGTGGTCCTTGTTCGAACACGTGTTCGAAAGCTGAGGGCTTGGGGAAGACCTTGGCCGACGACACGGGTTGGACGAGATGCACGCCGCGCTCGCGAGCGGCGTGTCCGGGCTCGCCCCGGCAGCGGAGGACCTCGACCCCCTCCGTTGCCGGGGCACTCCCATCGGGTCGAGACGTGGTCCACCAACCGGTGGGCTGTCACACCACCACCGTCACGCCACCGAGACGATCGCCGGTGCCATCCACCGGCGCACATCAGCGACAGGGGAGACGGGCACACCTGGGGGAAGAGATGCGTTGCTACGACGAGCCGATCGACGTGCGAGGGAGTGACGAACCGGCCCAGTTCCTGTGGCGCAACCGGCTGTGGGTGGTTCGCTCCGTTCAACAGCGTTGGACCGAGACCGGTGACTGGTGGGACGGCCCTCAGGCACAGGCAGTTCGCGGATCGGGCGACGCACTCGGCCAAGAAGCCCTTGGCGACGAGGCCCTCGGTGCGACGGACCTGCTCGGTGAGGAGGAGGTCTGGCGGGTCGTCGCCGCTGCCGGCCGACACGGCCGCGAAGGTGTGTACGAGTTGGCCCAGGTGATCAGCGGTGCTCCCGACCAGCGAGGAACGTGGCGATTGCGGACGGTGATGGACTGATGAGCCTCGATCCGCAGCCCATTCCCCGCAGGGGTGACACCGCACAACTGCGCGTCGACCTGCAGCGGGCCCGGTCCGCCGTGATCGAGGCCGAGCTGGCCACCGATGTCGGTGAGCGATTCCTGTCCGCACACCTGGCCGCCCTGCGGGTGGCCGCGATCGTGCTCAGTTGCACGACCCTGCGCCTTCGTCGGGAACAGCGGATGGGTCGAGTCGGCTCCCGTCCGGTGAACGTGTGGCAGGTGCTGTCGCGGGCGGCTCCCGAGTACGGCGAGTGGGCGGCCTACTTCGCCGCCACCCAGCACAAGCGTGACGCCGTACGAGCAGGGGCGCGGGGGGTGGTCAGCACCCGGGAGGCCGACGACCTGGTCCGCGACGCCCAGGGATTCCTCGCCCTGGTGGAGGATCGTTGGGGGACCGATGGCTGACCCGTTCGTCCATCTGCGGGTCGCCTCGGGCTACTCCCTGCAGTACGGCGCCTCGCATCCGGCCGATCTGGTCGCCCGGGCCGCCGAGCATGACATGGACATCCTCGGGCTCACCGATCGGGACGGCCTGTACGGGGCGGTGCGATTCGCCAAGGCGTGCCTGCGCGCCCGGATCTCACCGGTGCTCGGGGTCGACCTGGCGACCGAGCCGGTGCTGCCCACCCGCGGTCGGCGGCGCACCACCCGTACGCCGGTCCGGGGTGGGGAGACCCGCGACCACCGGTTGCCGCGGACGGTGGTGCTGGCCACCTCGAAGCTGGGCTGGGGATCGCTGTGCCGGTTGGTGTCGCGGACCCATCTCGATGGTGTTCGCGGCACCCCGATCACGCGCGGCGATCTGGTCGCCGAGGCTGCTGCCGCTGGTGAGCTGGTGGTGCTGCTCGGTGTCGACTCCGAGTTCGGTCAGGCTGTCGCAGCGGAACGGTTCGACCTGGCGATGGCCGTCCTGGACCGGTGGCGGGGCCTCGTACCGACCCGCAACCTGGTCATCGCGGTCAGTCACCACCGTGTCGGTGGCAGGGGCGCAGGGTCGGCCGCCTGTGCCGGACGAATGCTCCGGATCGCCGACGAGCAAGGGATTCCATCCGTGCTCACGCACAACGTGCGGATGGTCGATCGACATCTGGCGCCGACCCTCGACGTGCTCGACTGTGCCCGTCGGCTGGTTGCCCTCGATCGGCGTCACGTCGACCGCAGCAATGCCGAGGGGTACCTCACCTCCGGCAAGGAGATGCTGGAGCTGGCTGGTGAGGTGTCGCACCTGGCTGGGCGCAGTGACGACGGCGAAAAGCTGATCATGGCCACCCGGACGTTGGGGGTGCGCTGTCAGCTCGATCCGCGGGCCGATCTCGGACTGGGGGAGGTGCACCTGCCGGAGCTGTCGGTGCTGAACACCCACGGTGTGCCGGTCGCCAGTGACGACGACGCCCAGCAGGTGCTCATCCAGCGCTGCGAAGCCGGCCTGGTGTGGCGGTACGGCACCCCCGACGCCGCCACCACCGAGCGGCTGGCCGATGAACTCGCGGTGATCGAGCAGATGGGGTTCGCCTCCTACTTCCTCACCGTGGCCGATGTGGTCGACCTGGTCCGCGAGATGGGGGTGCGGTGCGCGGCCCGGGGCTCGGGGGCCGGCAGTCTGGTCAATCACGTGCTCGGCATCTCCGGTGTCGATCCGATGCGCCACGGACTGGTGATGGAGCGGTTCCTGTCCCCGCTGCGGATCGCCCTGCCCGACATCGATCTGGACGTGGAGTCGGACCGTCGGCTTGAGGTGTACGACAAGATCCTGGCCACCTTCGGTGGCGAGCGGGTCGCCTGTGTGGCGATGCTGGACACCTATCGCGTACGCCACGCCGTCCGTGACGTCGGTGCCGCGCTCAGCCTGCCGCCGAGCGAGATCGACGCGATCGCCAAGGCGTTCCCGCACATCCGAGCCCGGGACGCCCGGGCTGCGCTGCGGGACCTGCCCGAGCTGCGCAACGCCGGGCTGGGCGAGCGGCGACTCGATCTGCTGTTCGAACTGGTGGAGTCTCTCGACGGGTTGCCCCGCCACGTCGCCCTGCACCCGTGCGGGGTGTTGCTCAGTGACACCAGCCTGCTCGACCGGACACCGGTCGAGGCCAGCCACGGTGGATACCCGATGAGCCAGTACGACAAGGACGACGTGGAGGATCTCGGTCTGCTCAAGCTCGACGTGCTCGGCATCCGGATGCAGTCGTCGATGGCGCACGCCCTGGTCGAGATCCGTCGTACCACCGCGGTCGAGGTCGACCTGGAGTCGTTGCCGTTCGACGACACCGACACCTTCGCCATGATCAAGAACGCCGCTACCCTCGGCTGCTTCCAGATCGAATCACCCGGCCAGCGTGAACTGATCGGCAAGTTCGCTCCGGAGACCTTCGGCGACATCATCACCGACATCTCGTTGTTCCGTCCCGGGCCGGTGAAGAGCGACATGGTCACTCCCTTCCTGGAGGTCAAGCAGGGCTGGGCTCCAGCCCGATACATCCACCCCGATCTGGCCGAGCACCTGGCCGAGACCGGTGGGGTGGTGGTCTTCCATGAGCAGGTGATCAAGATCATCGCCACATTGACCGGCTGCACCTTGGCCGAGGCCGATGAGGCGCGTCGTGGGCTGGGGGACTTCGAGGGCAAGGAGCAGGTACGGGACTGGTTCGCCCCGGCCCTGCGCCGCCGGGGCTACACCGAACCGGTGATCGCCAAGGTGTGGGAGGTGCTGGAGGCGTTCGCCTCCTTCGGTTTCTGCAAGGCCCATG
>JAKDKP010000488.1 GCA_030453285.1 Propionibacteriales bacterium | reverse complement strand
AACGCCCAGCGCGGTGATGGCGATCACCATGGCCTTGACTCGACGATTGCCCGGAGGTGGGGCCCCGTATCCCGGGGGGAGTGGGCCGGGCGGCGGTCTACCTCCTCCGAACGGGTCGGACGGCGCCCGACCGAACGGCGGGCGCGCCTGTTGATCAGAGCCCGGATCAAACGGGAAGCCCTGCGGCGGGGGTGACGGCACCTGCTGCTGCGACGGCCCCGGACCGAACGGGTCGGCCGGTGGCGGTTGCTGTCCACCGAAGGCCGATGGGCGCGGCGGCTGGTCCCAACTCATCGCGACCGGCTCATTGCGACCCCGGCACCTGCAGGCCCGTGTGGTGCGCGGCGAAGGCGAGCCCATCGGCGAACTCCGCGGCCACCTTGCCCTGCGGTTTGCCGTGGCCGTGGCCGGTGGCGATCTCGACCCTGGTCAGGATCGGGGCATCACCGACCTGCGCAGCCTGGACGGCTGCGGTGAACTTGTGACTGTGCAGCGGCACCACTCGATCATCGTGGTCGCCGGTGGTGACCAAGGTGGCCGGGTACGCGGTGCCGGGTCGAACGTTGTGCAGCGGTGAGTACCCCAACACGACCTCGAAGTCCTCGGGGATCTCCGGGTCGCCGTAGTCGGACTTCCAGGCCCGCCCGACGGTGAACAGGTGGAACCGCAACAGATCGAGCACGCCGAATCCGGGCAGCGCCACCGCGGCCAGGTCGGGTCGTTGGGTCATCGTCGCGCCCACCAGTAGGCCGCCGTTGGAACGACCGAAGATCGCCAGTTGATCATGGCCGGTGACGCCGGTGGAGACCAGATGGTCACCGACGGCGATGAAGTCGTCGAACACGTGCTGCTTGTTGACCTTGCGGCCGTCCTCGTACCACTGCTTGCCGTACTCTCCCCCACCGCGCAGGTTGGCCATCGCCAGCACCCCGCCGGCGGCCAACCAGCCGGGCCAGATCGGCCGGTAGTCCGCCGCCACCGGGATGTTGAAGCCGCCGTACCCGTACAGCAGGGTGGGATGCGGCAGAGAATGATCATGGTCGGTCCGGGTGATCAAGAAGTACGGCACGCGGGTGCCATCGGCACTGGTGGCGTGCTGCCGCGAGATCGAGATCTCGGGTGGGACGAACGAGCCGGGGGCCACCAGGTGCAGCGGGCGGGGGATGCCTGCCTCCACCACGTAGGCCTGCTGGGGTTGGGTGACCGAGCTGAGGCCGATGGTCCATGCGGTACGGTCCACCTCCCCGTCCAATTCGGTCACCGCACCGCCGACGACGTCGACGGCCCCCAGTTCCGCACCGTCGAGCCGATACCGGCTGATCATCGGGGAGACGTCGTGCAGGCGGACCACGATGACCTCGTCACCGCACGCCTCGGCCCGCTCGATCGTGTCATCGGTCTCGGCAATCAGTTCAGTGAACTCGACATCCCCGGTGCGGGTGAAGGTGGACAGGCTGATCGAGACGAGGCGACGATGTGGTGCATCCCGGTCGGTGAGGAGAACCAGGGCAGAACCGGTGCTGCGGACGAACTCGTAGCCGGCGTCGGCATCGTCAAGGACCTTGATCACCTCGCCAAGTGTTGCCTCGGTGGTGCCGCTGATCGGCAGCACCCAGACACGGTTCTGCTGCTCGGTGCCAACAAAGAGATGCACCACCAGCCAGGCGCGATCATGGCTGACCGTGCAGTAGAAGCTGGTCGCCGGCTCACCGGGGAGTTCCAGGATGACCTCGTCCTGCGACTGCGGTTGGCCAAGCACGTGTCGACGCAGCTGGGCGTGCCCCAGAGCCGCGGTGTCGGTGCCGTCGGCCCCGGCAACCTCGGGAAAGTCCTGATAGAGGTAGGAATCATCGTCCAACCACGTCGCCACGGTGAACTTGCCGCGCACCTGGGGCTCGTCGGCGACGATCGTACGCGTGGTCAGATCGACCAGGACGAACTCGGTCCAGTCCGAGCCGCCGCGACTGATCCCGTACGTCAGCCACCGTCCGTTGTCCGAAACCGTCAGAAAGGCGACCGAGTCCGCCCCCTCGGCGGAGAAGGAACTCGGATCGATGATCACTTCACCGCCGGCCTCCAGTTCGGTCAGGGAGTCGGCCATGTACCAGACGTCCTGATCCTGACTGCCGTCGTTGCGGCTGACGAACCAGTGTCCGCCATGACGCTTCGGCACCCCCGCTCTGGGTTGGAACACCACCTGCGTCATCGTGTCGGTGAACCACGCCCGGGCCGGCATCTGGGCCAGGTGCTGTTCGGTCCACGCGTTCTGTCGCGCCACCCAGTCACGGGTTTCGGCGGAGTCGGGATCCTCCAACCAGCGGTACGGGTCGGCCACGCGGTGTCCGTGCAGATCATCGACCTGATCACCACGACGCGTCTGAGGCATATGGTGATCTCGACCAGGACGTGCCTGATCTCGACCAGGACGGGGCTGGGGGCGTTCGGTCATGCGTGCCATCCAACCACTCCCCGCCGACTTCGGACCAACTCCTCGACACCTGGCCGTTCAGAGCTCGACCGGAACCGCGACACCGCGACGCACCGATTCCAGCGCCGCCAGCGCCACCGCGGCGGTGCGCAATCCGCCGGCGCCATCGGCCCCGGCGCTGGGCCCACCGCGGACCAGGGACAGGAAGTCATCAAGCATCAGCGCGTCGAGGTTGTGACCGTACGACAGCCACAGCGGTCGACCAGTGAGCTCGGAGAATCCGTCCACCCGGAGGTTGAAGGCGTCCATCTCGGCCACGCCGGCGTTCCCGATCGCCTTCAGTGTCAGGCCGCCCCACTGGGGTGCGGTGACCGGGACCGACCAGGACGAGTCGATCGTTGCGCTCACCCCGCCGGCATAGCCGATGGACACCAGACCAGCCGTCTCGGCGCCCCGGCCGGCACCGGGCAACCGATCGTTGGCGGTGGCGTACACGCTGGTGGCCACGGCGCCGTCGAGCAGGAGATCCATCAGGTCGGCCAGGTGCACGACGTGGTCGATCAGCGCACCACCGCCG
>JAKDKP010000487.1 GCA_030453285.1 Propionibacteriales bacterium | reverse complement strand
CGCGCCAACCTCGGCGATCTGCGGCGCGGCGCGACGATCATCGTCGACAGCGACGAGTTCTCCAAGCGCAACCTCGCCAAGGTCGGCTACCAGCAGAACCCCCTGGAGGACGACAGCCTCGACTCCTGGCAGGTCCAGTCCGTCCCGCTGACGTCGATCACGGTGCAGGCGTTGGCCGACTTCGACCTCACCCGCAAGGACAAGCAGCGTGCGAAGAACATGTTCGCGCTTGGCCTGCTGTCGTGGATGTACAACCGACCCACGGATGGCACCGAGGGGTTCATCAAGGCCAAGTTCGCCAGCAAGCCGGAGGTCCTCGAGGCCAACCTCGCGGCGCTGCACGCCGGTCATGCGTACGGCGAGACGACCGAGGCGTTCGCCGTCACGTATGAGGTGCATCCCGCGCCGATGGCGAGCGGCACCTATCGCAACATCACCGGAAACCTCGCCACCGCCTACGGTTTCGTGGCCGCGGCACACCGCAGCGGCCTGCCCCTGGTGCTCGGGTCGTATCCGATCACGCCGGCGTCCGACCTGCTGCACACCCTGTCGGGTCTCAAGCGCTTCGGGGTGACCACGCTCCAGGCCGAGGACGAGATCGCCGGCGTCGGCGCCGCGCTCGGCGCAGCCTTCGGAGGCGCCATCGGGCTGACCACCACGTCTGGCCCGGGTCTGGCGCTCAAGGCCGAGACCATCGGCCTCGCGGTCTCGCTCGAGCTGCCCCTGGTGATCGTGGACGTGCAGCGCGGCGGGCCCTCCACCGGACTGCCGACCAAGACCGAGCAGGCCGACCTGCTTCAGGCGATGTTCGGTCGCAACGGCGAGTCTCCGGTCGCGGTGCTCGCGCCGAGCACCCCGACCGACTGCTTCGACGCCGCGATGGAGGCCGTCCGGATCGCGACGACCTATCGCACACCGGTGATCCTGCTGTCCGACGGCTATCTCGCCAATGGCTCCGAGCCGTGGCAGGTGCCCTCGATCGACGCCCTTCCCGATCTCGCTGTCGAGCACACCACCGAGCCGAATGCCGTTGACGACGAGGGCAACCCGACCTTCCACGCGTACGCCCGCGACCCCGAGACGTTGGCCCGGCCGTGGGCCGTTCCGGGGACACCGGGTCTGGAGCACCGGATCGGTGGGATCGAGAAGGCGGACGTGACCGGCAACATCTCCTACGACCCCACCAACCACGATCACATGGTGCGACTGCGCCAGCGCAAGATCGACGCCATCGCCGACTCGGTCGCGCCGGTGGAGGTCGACGACCCGACCGGCGACGCTCGGGTGCTGATCCTCGGCTGGGGCTCGACCTACGGGCCGATCACCGCCGCGGTGCGCACGATGCGCGCCACCGGAACCGCCGTGGCGCAGGCCCACCTGCGCCACCTCAATCCGTTCCCTCAGGGACTTGGTGAGGTGTTGCGCGGCTACGACCGGGTCATCGTCCCGGAGATGAACCTCGGGCAGCTCGCACTGCTGCTTCGTGCGAAATACCTCGTCGACGTGCAGAGTCACACCGCTGTGCGTGGATTGCCTTTCACCACAACCGAGCTCGCCGGCGTACTCACCGAGGCGCTGGACGACCTCGCGAAGGGATCTCAATGACCATCGACCTGGGGATGCCCGCCCTCGGCACCAGCGGAGTGCCGCAGCGCGACGCCGACGACAAGCTCACCGGCAAGGACTTCACCTCCGACCAGGAGGTGCGCTGGTGCCCTGGCTGCGGCGACTACGCCGTGCTGAAGTCGGTGCAAGGCTTCCTGCCCGACCTCGGGCTCCGTCGGGAGAACATCGTGTTCGTCTCCGGGATCGGTTGCTCCTCACGGTTCCCCTACTACCTCGACACCTACGGCATGCACTCCATCCACGGGCGCGCGCCGGCGATCGCGACCGGGCTAGCAACCTCCCGCAGCGACTTGTCGGTCTGGGTGGTCACCGGCGACGGCGACGCGCTCTCGATCGGTGGCAACCACCTGATCCACGCGATGCGACGTAACGTCAACCTCACGATCCTGTTGTTCAACAACAAGATCTACGGACTGACCAAGGGCCAGTACTCCCCCACCTCGGACGTCGGCTCGGTGACCAAATCCACGCCCGCCGGCTCGGTGGACCGCCCGTTCAACCCGGTCTCGCTCGCGCTCGGCGCCGAGGCGACGTTCGTCGGGCGCACGATGGACTCCGACCGCAAGCACCTCACCAGTGTGCTCAAGGCCGCGGCAGATCACCGCGGCACGTCACTGGTGGAGATCTATCAGAACTGCCCGATCTTCAACGACGGCGCGTTCCAGCTGCTCAAGGACAAGGACGAGGCGCAGGCGCGCATCATGCACCTCGTTGACGGCGAACCCGTGCGGGTCGGCGAAGGGGACCAGGCTCGCGTGGCCGTCCACACCGAATTCGGTTCTCTTGCAGTCGTTCCCGAGGCAGAAGCCGACCCTGCGACCATCGTGCGGCACGATGCAGGTGCGACCGACCCGAGCCAGGCGTTCGCCCTCAGTCGACTCGATGACCCGACGTTCGCGCAGGTGCCGATGGGCATCTTCCGCTCGGTCAGCCGACCCACCTACGACGACGGCGTACGCGCGCAGGTCGACTCCGCCGTGCGTCAGGGCGGTGGGCCCGCGGCCGACCGGGACCTTGCCGGGCTGCTCGCCGGGAACGACACCTGGACGGTGCACTGACCTCCTCCCGGGCGTACCGTGAGCCGGTGACCCCGGAGGAGGACGACGCCCGCAAGGGTGCGGTGTATGGCTTCCTTGCCTACGCCGTCTGGGGTGCCTTCCCACTCTACTTTCATGCGCTGATCCCGGCGGGGGCCTGGGAGGTGCTCGTCCACCGGATCCTGTGGACGATGCTGTTGTGTGTCGGGGTGCTGGCGTGCACGCGGCAACTCACCAGGCTGCGCCGTCTGCTCGGTGACCTCCGTCGCGTTGCGCTGCTCTGCGCGGCCAGCGTGGTGATCGCCGCCAACTGGGTCGTCTATGTATTCGCCGTCATGACCGGGC
>JAKDKP010000486.1 GCA_030453285.1 Propionibacteriales bacterium | reverse complement strand
TGGTGCTGCTGAACCAGATCGACAAGCTCCCCGCAGCAGACCGCAAGCCAGCCGTTGCCGACCTGGAGCGGCTGTTGGCCTCCGAGGGGCTCGGGCAGGTCGAGGTGATCGCCACTTCGGCCACCACCGGCGAAGGCATCGATCTCGTACGGAAGCGGCTGGCTCGGCAGGTGGCCGGCAAGAAGGCGGCGGCGCAGCGCCTCGCCCAGGACGTACGGGCCGCGGCCGAGCGTCTGCGTACCGAGAACGGGCACGCCAAGGCCCAGCCCATCACGAAGGCTGTGGCCGACCGCCTGAACAACTCGCTCGCGGTGGCTGCCGGAGTGCCGACGGTCACAAACGCCGTGGCCAAGGCGTGGCGATTGCGTGGCGGGCTGGCCACCGGCTGGCCGGTGCTCTCGTGGATCGCGAAGTTCCGCCCCGACCCGCTGCGCCGCCTCCATCTGGACCGGCACCGCGGCCGACGTGGTCGCGCCAAGGAGATCGACCCGGCTCGCGTCGGGCGGTCCTCGCTGCCGGCGATCACCAGCGTGCAGCAGGCGCGGGTCGACTCCGCCACCCGTGATCTGGTCACCGAATCCGGCGAGGGTCTGCCCCGTGGCTGGGCCGACACCGTACGGGCAGCCTCGCGTCGTGGACGTGAGGAGTTGGCTGATCGACTGGACCGCGCGGTGGCCACCACGGACCTCGACATGCAGCGTCACCGGGTGTGGTGGCAGATCGTGCGCATCCTGCAGTGGCTGCTGATCGCGGCCGTGGTCGGCGGATTGGGCTGGTTGGGCGTCTCCTTCCTGTTGCTCTATCTGCAACTCCCCCCGCTGCCTGCGGTGCTGTGGTGGCGTTTCCCGGCACCGACCTGGCTGGTGGCTGGTGGAGCGGTGGCAGGGGTGCTGCTGGCGCTGGTGAGTCGAGTCGGCGTCGAGATCGGTGCACAGCGGCGCAGCCGGGTGGCGGGCAGGAGACTCCGTGACGCCATTGCCGGCGTGACCCATGACCTCGTCGTCAATCCGGTGAACGCCGAATTGGCCCGGTACGGCGAGGTTCGTGACCTGCTCGACCGGGCCGCCGCCTGAGCTCTCGTCGACGTCCACGCGAGACAGTGTGGGAAGCTCCCACCAGATTTCACCACTTGTCCACAGAGATTGTTTCCGTGGCTCGACTTGTCCACAGATGCGTCGCTGGGCCGGCGCATTTGCTCCGATCGCCCCAATATGACTTCGACCAAGAAGTCGGCGACCACCGTGGTCGCCATCGAGGGCGAGGAGATGACATGGAAGCCCAAGTGAGCTTGACCGGTTGGGTCGGCACGGATGTGGAGTTCCGGCCGGCGGACGACAATGTGGCGGCATGGGCCAACTTCCGGCTGGGCAGCACGCCGCGGTTCCAGCGCAACGGGGAGTGGCAGGACGGCAATACGACATGGGTGACGGTCAAGTGCTTCCGAGCCCTCGCCGAGAACGTGGCGCTGAGCCTGCGGCGGGGGAGCCCGGTGGTGGTGGTCGGTCGGCTGCGCACCGATGTCTGGGACGATCAGAAGACCGGCGAACGACACGAGCGGATGGTCCTGGAGGCGTCCACCGTCGGTCACGATCTGGCGCTGGGAACAAGCAGGTTCGCTCGCAACGAGCGTCCGCGCCTGGAGGGGGACCGACCGGACTCTGACTCGACGGAGCCGGGGGAGGACACCACCGTCGTACGAGAGCTCGCTGCGGCGTGACGATTGGTGCGTGATCGGCGCAAGGCCGGCTGTGCGCGAGGCCGGTCGCTGGGTGAGTCGACGTCGGGGAGACTACTCAGCTCCCTGTGCCGGGGGAGTGAACCCGGACGGGAGGCGGTTGTCGATGATCGAACCGATCACGGCGCCGAGCAGGACCAGGACGGCCAGGGCGATGACTCCGGCGAACTGCCGCAGGACGGGAACTTCGATGGAGAACCATCCGGGCCAGATCGCATAGATGAGGACGCACAGGAGGCCGGCAATTCCGAAGGGCACGAGGAGTCGTTGTCCTGGTGAAGCCGATCGTGGGCCCTCATACTGCAGGGCGTAGATGGCCGGAGTGCCGAACTCCTCCTCGGGTTCACGGCCGCTGGCGACCGCACCCTCCTTGACGGTCTCCAAGGCATCGACGACCTGCGTTTCGGTGCACTTGCGCTTGCGCAGTTCTCGCGCGAGATCGGTGTAGTAGCTCATGCCTTCTCTCCTTCGATGCTGGTTGGTGTGGCTGACAACGCCGTGTCCATCAGGATCCGGAACTGACCCCACTGGTCATGCAGCTGATCAAGACGTTCGCGGCCGGCGGCAGTGATCGTGAGCATCTTGCGTGGGGGGCCACTGACGGGCGTGTGCCAGTCAGCGGTGACCCAACCGTCGTGCTGGAGTTTGGCCAGGTGGGGGTACACCGTGGCGCCCTTCGTCTCGAATCCAAGATGTCGGAGTGCCTCGATCAGTCCGTATCCGTGGGCCGAACACCTGGACAACTCATGGAGCAGCAACAGGGGAAGCGCCGAGCGGTACCACTCGGCGGCTGCATGATTGGATCCCATGACTAGATCGTAGTGCGTACTAGTCGAATTAGCAACTAGTGTGGCGGACAGACGAGTGTGCGCCTTCCCACGGATCTGGGGTGGGTCGGGCATCGCGTCGGGAGGCGCGTCATCATGGACAGGTGAACTCCGCGCCTCGTGCCATCGGTCGACTCAAGGAGCGGGCGGTCACCGACCGTGCCGCACTGGACGCGATCCTCGACAGCTCATCACTGGCGGTCGTCTGCACGGTCGACGCCGACGGACTACCGCAGGTGATCCCGACCTTGCACGCTCGAGTCGGGGATCGTCTCATCCTGCACGGCTCGAGCGGGGCGGGCACTCTGCGCTTGGCCGCCGGTGGCGCGCCGATCGCGGTGTGCGTCGCCCGGATGGACGGACTCGTCGTGGCCGAGACACTGTTCGACTCCTCGGCCAATTACGGCTCGGCGGTCGTCACGGGGGTGGCGCGGGTGCTCACCGGGGAC
>JAKDKP010000485.1 GCA_030453285.1 Propionibacteriales bacterium | reverse complement strand
TGGACTCGATCCCGTCCTCGGCCATGCAGGAGGACCACGTGTCCATGGGCTGGTCGGCCGCACGCAAGCTGCGCCGGGCCGTTGACGGCCTGACCCGCGTGCTGGCGATCGAGATCCTCACTGCCGCCCGTGGTGTCGATCTTCGTCAGCCGCTCCGGCCGGCAGCCGGCACCGGTGCGGTGATCACCGCACTCCGTGCACACGTCGAGGGGCCCGGCCCCGATCGCCACCTGTCGCCGGAGATCGAACGCACCGTCGGCCTGGTGGCCGACGGTTCCCTGCTGGCGGCGGCCGAACAGGCCGTCGGCCCACTCGCGTGACCCACCCGTACCGAATGAGGAGACTGACATGACCGAAGGATCGCGACCGGTGCGTGCACCTCGTGGCACCACCCTCACCGCCCGCCAGTGGAGCACCGAGGCGCCGCTGCGGATGCTGATGAACAACCTCGACCCCCAGGTGGCCGAGCGTCCCGATGATCTTGTCGTGTACGGCGGCACCGGCCGCGCCGCGCGGGATTGGCGCTCGTACGACGCCATGGTGCGCACACTGACCACGTTGGCTCCCGACGAGACGATGCTGGTGCAGTCCGGCCGTCCGGTCGGTGTCTTCCGCACGCACGAATGGGCCCCACGCGTGCTGTTGGCCAACTCCAACCTGGTGGGCGACTGGGCCACCTGGCCCGAGTTCCGCCGGCTCGAACACCTCGGACTGACCATGTACGGGCAGATGACGGCCGGTTCCTGGATCTACATCGGCACCCAGGGCATCGTCCAGGGCACGTACGAAACGTTTGCCGCCGTTGCCGAGAAGCGATTCGGTGGGACCCTCGCCGGTACGCTGACCCTCACTGCCGGCTGCGGCGGCATGGGCGGCGCCCAGCCGCTCGCGGTGACGCTGAACGACGGCGCCTGCCTGATCATCGACGTCGATGAGGCCAGACTGCGCCGTCGCGTCGAGCACCGCTACCTCGACGAGGTGGCCGACTCCCTCGACGAGGCCGTCCGGATCGCCGAGCAGGCACGAGCCGACCGGCGGGCCTGGTCGGTCGGAGTGGTCGGCAATGCCGCCGAGGTCTTCCCCGCACTGCTGCGTCGCGGAGTGGCCATCGACATCGTCACCGACCAGACCAGTGCGCACGACCCGTTGTCCTATCTGCCCGCCGGTGTTGATCTTGACGACTGGGCCGACCTGGCCGAGAAGAAGCCCGAAGAGTTCACCGACCGTGCCCGCGAATCGATGGCCCGCCACGTGGAGGCGATGGTCGGTTTCGCCGATGCCGGCGCCGAGGTGTTCGACTACGGCAACTCGATCCGTGACGAGGCTCGTCACGGTGGATACGGTCGGGCGTTCGACTTCCCGGGCTTCGTGCCGGCCTACATCCGGCCCCTGTTCTGCGAGGGGAAGGGACCCTTCCGTTGGGTGGCACTGTCAGGCGATGCGGCCGACATCCGCGCCACCGACGATGCGGTGCTCAAGCTGTTCCCCGACAACGATCGCCTGCACAAGTGGATCCGTGGCGCCCAGGAGCGGATCGCCTTCCAGGGCCTGCCGGCCAGGATCTGTTGGCTCGGGTACGGGGAGCGCGACAAGGCCGGTGCCGCCTTCAACGACCTGGTCGCCTCCGGCAAGGTGTCCGCCCCGATCGTGATCGGCCGGGACCACCTCGACGCCGGATCGGTGGCCTCCCCGTACCGCGAGACCGAGTCGATGGCCGACGGCTCCGATGCGATCGCCGACTGGCCGCTGCTGAACGCCATGATCAACACCGCCTCGGGCGCCTCCTGGGTGTCGATCCATCACGGTGGCGGGGTGGGCATCGGTCGATCCATCCATGCCGGGCAGGTGTGTCTCGCCGACGGCACGCCCTTGGCGGCTGAGAAGCTGGCCAGAGTGCTCACCAACGACCCCGGGATGGGCGTGATCCGACATGTCGATGCGGGCTATGACAAGGCCGCCGCCGTGGCAGCCGATCGTGGCGTCCGCATCCCGATGCGCGAGGAGTGATCATGGCCTCGGTGCTGGTCGACAACATCGGTGAACTCGTGACCAACGATGCCAACCTGGCGGGTGGCCTGCTCGGCGTTCTGACCGGCGCGGCAGTGTTGATCAACGATGGGGTGGTGGTCGAGGTCGGTTGTTCCGCAGCGCTCGGGACGACCCCGGTGGACCATCGGATCGATGCCGGCGGTGCTGCGGTCCTGCCCGGGTTCGTGGAGAGCCACTCCCACCTCGTCTTCGCCGGTGAGCGGGCCGACGAGTTCGCCGCGCGGATGGCCGGGGAACCGTATGCCGCGGGCGGCATCCGGACCACCCTGGCCGCCACCCGTGCCGCCTCGGACGCCGAGCTGGCCGCCAACGTCAACCGGTTGGCCGACGAGTACCTACGTCAGGGCACCACCACCGTGGAGTGCAAGAGCGGGTACGGGCAGACCGTCGCCGACGAGCAGCGCAGCCTGGCCGCAGCCGCCACCGGCGCCGACGAGGTCACCCTGCTGGCAGCACATGTCTGTCCTCCCGAATTCGACGGTCGGGTGGATGACTACGTGGCGTACGTGGTGGACGAGATGGTGCCGCAGTGTGCAGCGGGCTCCCGGTGGATCGACGTGTTCTGTGAGCGTGGAGCCTTTGACGTCGACCAGTCCCGTGCGGTGCTGCAGGCCGGCATCGCTGCTGGGCTGGGAGTCCGGGTGCACGGCAACCAGCTCAGTCACTCCGGTGGCGTCCAGCTCGCTGTCGAGCTCGGTGCGGCCAGTGTTGATCATGTGTGTCACACCGACGAGGCCGACATCGAGGCTCTTGCCGCCTCCGACACGGTGGCGACCGTGCTGCCCGGCGCGGACTTCTCCACACGCAACCGGTATCCCGATGCCCGCCGGATGATCGATGCCGGCGTGGCGGTGGCGATCGGCGCGGACTGCAATCCCGGGACGAGCTACACCACGTCCCTGCCGTTCTGCATCGCGGTTGCCGTCCGCGACCTGCAGATGACCGTTGACGAGGCGGTCTGGG
>JAKDKP010000013.1 GCA_030453285.1 Propionibacteriales bacterium | reverse complement strand
ACCGCCGCGAGCGACGAGCTCGTCGTGGCTGCCGAGTTCGACGATCCGGCCGTCGATCACGACGGCGATCCGATCCGCATCGTGGGCGGTGTGCAACCGGTGCGCGATGGCCACGACCGTACGGCCGGTCAGCAGCGCCGACATCGACCCCTCCATGTGTCGCGCGGTGTGCGGGTCGATCAGGGACGTCGCCTCATCGAGGACGAGGGTGTGCGGATCGGCAACCACTAGCCGAGCCAACGCGATCTGCTGCGCCTGGGCCGGCGTGAGGCCGTGGTGTCCGGTGCCGAGCAGGGTGTCCAGTCCCTGCGGCAGCCGGTCAACCCACCCGAGCGCATCCACCGCTGCGAGCGCTTGCCGTACGGTCTCGTCGTCGGAGTCCTCCCGGGCCAACACGATGTTGTCGCGCACCGAACCAACGAAGACGTGATGTTCCTGGGTGACCAGGGCCACCTGGGTGCGTAGGACATCCAACGGCAGCTTCACCAGAGCGACCTCGCCGACGGTGACCGATCCGGTGCGTGGCCCATTGATCCCCGACAGCAGCCTGCCCAGCGTCGACTTGCCCGATCCGCTGGGGCCGACAACAGCAAGTCGCTCCCCCGGTCGCAGGTCAAGATCAACACCGTGCAGGACGTCATGCCCTTCGCGATAGGCGAACCGCAGATCACGCCCGGTCAGATGCGACCCTCGAGGCCGGTCCGTGCCGGGCTCACGATCGGCCGGAACGCCAGCAATGCCGAGCAGTCGGGAGATCGACGCCACGCCGACCTGCAGCCGGTCAAGGGTCTGGATCATCCAGTCGATCGGGGTGATCAGCGTTTCGATGTAGAGCATGGCAGCGGTGATCTGACCCAGCGTCGCCCACCCGTTGACGTAGGCGACCGCGCCCAGGGCGATGGTGAACGCGCGCGGCGCCGAGCAGCAGATGTCCATCACGATGAACATCATGTTGCGCAGCGACATCGTGTAACGCTCGGCCTGCGACGATCGGGCGATGTCATCGTCGCCTCGTTCGATGCGCGCCTTCTGCAGACCCAGTGCCTCGACCGTACGGGCGCCTTCGACGGTCTCGGTGAGAGTGGTGCCGATGTCGGAGTAGGTGGCCCCTTCCATCACGTAGCCGGCCGGCGATCGTTGCAGGTAGCGCCGCACCTGGATCAACGACAGCGCCACCAGCACCAGCATCGGCACCGACAGCAGCGGGGAGTTGATCACCATCGCGACAACGGTGAACAGCACTGTCGCGCCGGAGATGAAGAACTGCGGCAGGCCCTGTCGTACGGCCTCGCTCATCGCCCCGACGTCGCGGGTGATCCGAGTGACCAGGTCCCCGGTGCTGGCCTGTTCGACGCGTCCCAATGGCAGAGCCAGCACGGTGTCGACGACGTGCTCGCGCGCCTCGGCCAGCACGTCCTGACCGAACACCGCGGCGGTGAAGCGGGCCCAGAAGGTGAAGAAGGCCTGTAGTACCACCAGTCCGGCGACCCCCAGCGAGAGCTGGTTGATCCGGTCCATCGGCGATCCGCTGCCCGACGCCTGGTCGACGATGTCGCCGAGGGCCTGCGGAACGAGCACGGCGACCAGGGCGGTCAGTGCGTTGGCGACGATCATCGCCACGATGAACAACCGGCGGTGGCCGAACAGCCGACGGACGAACTCCACCACCTCGTCACGGCCCGACACCGGCAGGGCCCGCTCGGGATGCCGGGAGGCTTCGAAGTTGCGTTGCGCGCGACCGGCGCGGAACAGGTGCCGACGCCGCCAGGCCCCCAGTCGTTCCCCGATGTTGTGGGTGGTGGGCACCCGCAATACGTCGGGCACGGACGGTTCCCGGGTGTCCTCGGTCTGCCAGGTCGCGGCCGAATCAGTGGTCCAGGCGCTCATCAGCTCGACACCTCATCCAGGTCCCGCGAAACGACCGCGGCATAGGCGGGCACCCCGGCCACAAGTTCGTCGTGGGTGCCGGCAGCCACGGCCTGGCCGTCGACCAGCAGCACCACCCGATCGGCATGGTGCAGCAACAACGGGGAGACCGAGGTGACCACCGTCGTACGACCACGTCGATGGGCACTGAGCCGCTCGGCGATCCGTGCCTCGGTGTGCGCATCCACCGCCGAGGTGGGCTCGACCATGATCAGGATGTCCGGGTCGATGGCCAACGCACGGGCCAACACCAGCCGCTGCCGCTGTCCACCCGACAGACCACGTCCACGCTCATCGATCCGGCCCTGCCAACCTCCGGGGAGCGCTTCGTACACATCCTCGGCGGAGGCAACGGTGATCGCAGCCTCGGCCTGCTGGCGATCCAGCCGGCTGTGCGGATCGATCGCCTCCTGCAGCGTGCCGGAGAACACCGCCGCGTTGCTCTCATTGACCATGATCACCTCCCGCAGCCTGTCAAGCTCGAACGCCGAGAGGTCGGTGCCGGCCAATGTCACACCCCACGCCTGCCCTGCTCGTACGGCGTCGCGCTCGGCCAATTCGGCGCGGCGGCGGCGCCGCTCGGCCCGCTCGGCCCGAGCCTGCCGTCCCTTGGTGCCTTCGGCCAGCTCCTCGCTGACTGGGGTGTCGGAGGCGGGCAGGTAGCGACCCAACCGGTCGGCCAGGGCGGCGGAGTCGTCGGGCAGGGCGCTGACCACCACGGTCAACTCACCGGGGCGAATCACCGTGCCGGAGGCCTCGTCGACCAACTCACCGGTCGGATCGGGGTCGACGGCCCGCTCCGGGCGGTTCCACGGCGGTGTCTGCTCGAACACCGCGATCGCCTTGCCGGCCGCCACCAGGGCCCGGGTCCATTGCTGGGCAAAGTAGAAGAAGGTGCGCAGCGGGGTGGTCATGAACAACGCATAGCCGAAGAAGCTGATCAACTGGCCGACGGTGAGGCGACCGGCGACCACTTCACCGGCGCCGAGCCAGGTGAGCAGCACCAGGAACAGCCCGGAGAAGATGACGCTGGCCGACTCGGTGGCGGCGTTCCACACCCCGACGTTCACGCCGGCCTTCTTGGCGCGCTGCGACTGCTCGGCATAGTTGCGACCGAAGGTCCGCTCTCCACCGATCCCGCGCAGGATGCGCAGCCCGGCAACGATGTCGGTGGCGCGGGAGGTGAGTTCGGAGGTCCGGGTCCGTTCGACCCCTTGGGTGCGGTGCAGGGGACGGAGTAGCGGCAGGGCGGCGACCAGCATCACCGGCGCCCCGATCAGCACGACCAGACCGAGCATCGGCGAGGTGGACAGGATGATGGCGGCCACCACGATGAACCCGACCAGGGCGCCGATCGCTCGCCCGGCGACCTCACTCAGCGCGCCGAACTGGTCGGAGTCGCTCGACGAGACGCTCAGCACCTCACCGGTTGGGCTCCGGCGGGGCAGTACGTGACCCATCTGGGTGGTCTTGCGGGTGACCATCATCGAGGTGCGATACAACGACAGCAGCCAACCTC
Organism: Propionibacteriales bacterium; assembly: GCA_030453285.1. Classification (GTDB taxonomy): domain Bacteria; phylum Actinomycetota; class Actinomycetes; order Propionibacteriales; family Propionibacteriaceae; genus Carbonicoccus. The sequence goes on along the minus strand of JAKDKP010000013.1, from coordinate 8,817 downwards.
GTACGGCAAAGGTGTGCAGCAGGACGCCACAGGAAGCGCCAATCACGGCAACCGCGAGCAGGACGGCCGACCACTTCCACACCGCCGCGCTGTCACCGGCCAGGATGCCCTCGTCGACCACCTTGCCCGTCACCCACGGCCCGATCATCGACGGCACGATCCACAGCAGACCGAGGACGACCGACACCGCGATCACGTCGTACTGCTGCTTCAACATCCACAGCAGGAACCGAGTCGGGGTGCGGGTGTCGGGACGCTCGACGTCGGCGACCGTGTCGGTCGAGGTGTCGGTGGTGTAGGCCGTCACCACGGGTGGAAAGTCGCGCACCCGCCGAGCCTAGGACTCTCGTACGACAACGGCCAACGGGTTTGCCCCGCGAATACGCAGAAGGCCACGGCTCAGGTCCGCCCGGATCAGAACCCCAGGATCCGGCGACGGGCCTCGATCAGCGCCTCGCGGAGTTCGGGATAGTCCGCCATCGCTGGCCCGGCCACCATGACGTACCAGACCGACGCGAGAGCGCCCAGCAGGGCGAACAGGCCCAGCGCGGCGATCAGCCCGGCCACCAGGATCGGGCTGCGTCGCTGATCGCCGGCGAGACCACGCCAGGCGACCACACCACCACGCCCGGCCAGCAGGCCCGGCAGGAAGCCGACAACCGGTATCCACAGCAGGAAGGGGGCGCTGACAAGACCGACCGCGGACAGGCCGAGCGACACGCCCCCGTGGGCGTTTGCCGACCTTCCATCGACGGCGGTCTCGACCTCGTTGCGATTGGACACCGATCCGGCGTTGGCGTTCATGATCATTCCTTTCCTTCATGAGTGAGACGGGTCCTTCGTGATGAGACGGGCACAGGCAGTTCAGGCATGGGTGTCGCGCCGGTTGATGAACCAGGTGGTGGCCGCGAGCAGCCCGGCGGTCAGGCCGACCGACAGCGACAGGATCATGACCACGTCGATGGCGGAGGTCGAGCCGTCGTCGAGGAAGGTGCCGGTGCCGAGTTGAGTGGTGCGGGAGAACAGCCCGTACGGGGACACCAGCGCCGCGTCGAGACCGGCCATCAACAGCATGATCGAGATCCCCGACCCGACGAGTGCCACCGCAATCGGGGCGGCGAAGGAGCGGAGCACCATCGACAACCCGGACTGCAGGACGGCGAGCGGGACGCACGCGATCATGATCAACGCGCTGATGCCGAGGTAGGCCACCGGCATGCCTCCCGGGAGTCCCAGCACCTCCCCCATCACCAGGACGGCAAGGTGCAACAGCACCTGCATGGCCGCCGACAACCCGGCCACGACGATGCCCTTGGCCACGACGATCCGCCAGGTCGGCGTCGGCCCACTCATCAAGACGTTCCAGTTGTTGCCGCGGTGTTCAACCCGCCAGACCAGGGAAGCGAGCGTGCCGACGCCGAGGGCCAGCGGGAAGAGTCCACCGAACACCAGGGAGCGCAGCCACAGCGTTGCCCAGCCGTCTTCCAGGGGCTGGCCCGACACGAGGGTGTTCACCACCGCGGAGACGACCAAGGCCAAGGGGAGCAGGACAACGACGGGCCAACTCAGCGAGCGCTTGAGCTTGATCAGCTCGGCCAACAGGGCATTCATCTCAGACCTCCTGACGATCGAGGCGACCGGTGACAAGTGCGAACACGACACCACCGACGACGGCGAGGCCGAGCAGGCTCGGCCAGGAGGGGAGCAGCAGCACGACCGATTCACCCTGGTACTCCGCGGCTCGGGTCAGGGCGTAGTAACCCCAGGGCGCCAGATGCGCCAGCCAGGTCGGCAAGCCAGAGGCAAAAGCGGCGAACAGGGTGCCGAGCACTCCGATTCCCAGCCCGACCAACTGGTTCTCGACCTTCGCCGCCAGCACCACGTGCAGAGCGAGCAGGACCAGGCTCACCAGCAGGGCACCGCTGACAGCCGCCAGCCAGTGACCGACCGGTGGAGGGGCCGGCACGCCGAGCGCCAGTCCGACGCCCAGGATGATCACATTGGTCGCGATGGTGATCATGGCCACCACGGCGCCCAGCGCGACCAACTTGGCCCGGCACACCTGACCGGGGGTGAGCCCGGAGGTGGCCGAGAGCAGCCAGCCCTGCCCCTGGTGCTCGATGTCGACCTGTCGGCTGGCCAGCACAGCCAGCATCAAGGGCGACATCAGCGCAACCCCCATCGACATGCCCCCGAGCATCGGCAGCCATGACCGGGTCCTCGGTTCGGCGAAGCTTGGATCGCCGAGGGCGGCGATCATGGTCAGGCCCAGTACACCCAGCAGCAGCGCCGACCCCACCGGCACGACGCCCAGCTGGCGCATCTTGGCGAACTCGTTGGTGAATCCCTTCACGGTCGCGGAGGTCACAGGCCACCGCCACTGGTGAGTTCGGCGAAGACGTCCTCAAGGGTCTGCTCGTCTCGTCGTACGCCATGGACGCCGATGCCGTCACCCACGAGCGCGGCAACGGCCCCAGCCACGGCGCGATTGCCCGGACCAGCGAGGCGAACGGCCGACCCTTCGAGGGTGGCCGGCCCTATGCGCGACAACACCGCCTGTGCCCGTTCGGGTGCGGAGCAGTCGAGCAGCACGTCAGGGGTGGAGGCGGCAAAGAGCTCGTCCCGCGTGCCCTGGAAGATCATCCGTCCACCGGACAGGATGCCGAGCACAGTGGCGGTCTTGTCGATCTCGCCGAGCAGGTGACTGGACACCATCACCGTGACCCCGTCCTCGGCCAGGCCGCGCAACAGCTCGCGCATCTCCTCGATGCCGGCCGGGTCGAGGCCGTTGCTGGGTTCGTCGAGGACCAGCAGTTCGGGGCGCCGGGCCAGCGCCATCGCGATGCCCAGACGCTGTTTCATGCCCAGGGAGTAGTGGCCGACCTTCTTGTCCATCTGGTCGTTCATCCGCACCGTACGGACCGCGTGTTCGACCTGGGCGTCCTCAAGTCCGAGCAGCCGTTGAACCAGCCGCATGTTCTCCGCACCCGTCAGGTGGGCGTATCCCGGAGGCGCCTCGATCAGCGACCCGATCCGCCCCAGCAGGTCGCGCCGAGTCTGTCGGGTCATCGGCTGGCCCAGCACCTGCACCGCGCCGCTGGTGGGCCGGATCAGCGACAACACCATCTTCAGGGTCGTCGACTTGCCCGCACCGTTGGGGCCGAGGAACCCGTACACGCATCCGGTGGGGACGCGCAGGTCCACCCCGTCGACGACGGTACGGTCGCGATACCGCTTGGTCAGGTTTTCGGTGGTGACGATGTACGACATGCTTCAAGCGTGTCGTGACCGCCGCGAACAATCGTCTGCCCATGGGCAGCATGTGCCGTATGCCTCACGGCATACCCGACCCTGGTTCAGATCTCGTCCTCGACCACGCCGTCATCCTTGAGTGACGACATGAAGTACTGCAGAACGAAGGCGAACAGGGCACAGGCGGTGGAGGCCGAGAATGCCACGGTGGACAGGGTCTTGGAAGGGACCGTCACCCAGGTCGGCTGAACGAAGATCACGCCCACGAGCTGCCAGAACACCACAGCCGCTCCCAGGAGCATGAACACCGCCAGGGCGATCCAGAAACACACCTCGAGAATCTTCTTCACAATCTCACCTCACCAATCATGAGAACAGGGGTAGGAGTCCCATGGCGATCAACCAACCGATCGCAATGATGGGAATGACGAAGTAGATCACCAAGGGGGCGAACGTCTTGGCCGGATTGACCTCCGCCATGCCGGAGGCCAGATAGATCGGCGCCCCCACCGGAGGTGATGCCCCCTCGGTGGAGGTGCAGACGAGCACGGCACAGATGGCGACGCTGGTGGGCACACCGACACTGGACAGCGCGATCACGGCCGGGGCCCCGATGGCTGCGGCGGTGGCCGTGGACGACAAGGGGGTGGCCACCAGCACACACACGATGCAGACCACCGCGATCAGCAACGGCTTGGGCAGGTTGAGCTGATCCAGCACCCCGCTGAGCTGCGGTCCGACCCCGAGCTCGGTCATGATCTCCGAGGCCGCCAGTGCGGCGAACAGCGAGATGCCCACGGTGGCGAACTGCGGCACCTCCGCCCGGACCGCCTTCACGACCGTGCCCCAGCGGTTCTTGAGACGTTTGCGTCCCTCGACCAGGGCGATCACTGAAATCAGGATCGGCACCCAGACGATGATCGAGATGTCTCCGATGGCTTCCTCCCCGATCCGGTTCGGGGCCGCCAACCAGTCCTTGACCGGGCCGAAGGTCAACAGCACCGGGATCAGGATGCCGACGAAGAGCAGCAGAGAACTGCCGCCGGTACGCAGGGCGGTCCCCAGACCCTCGATCTCCGAGGTCGGAGACTTCTGGATGCCGTCTCGTCGGGTCCAGAAGAAGACCACCGCCATGCGATAGAGGACGCAATAGGCGCCGGCGACCAGTAGCGACACGTAGATCTGTCCGCTGGTGACGCCAACAGCCGCCGGAGTGGCCAGGATGATGAACATGGTCGAGTTCGGCGGCAGGGACACCCCCAGCCCGGAGTTGCCTGCGACCAGGGTGGCAGCACGGGTGCTGGACCAGCCGTTCTCCTTCATCCACGGGATGGTGACCGATCCGACGGTGGCGGCGTTGCCGGCCGTTGATCCGGCGACGAGCCCGATCGCGGCCGAGCCGGCCGTGGAGACGTAGGCGGCGCCGCCCCGGAGGCGGCCGAAGATCGAGTTGAAGATGTCGATCATGCGTTCGATCAAGCCGGTGGCCTGGACGATGACCCCCATGAACACGAACGCCATGCCGGCGAAGGTCACGTCGTTGTCCAGTGCCCCCGATACGCCGGTCCACAGGAGGTTCAAGGCATTGGTCCCGCCGACAAGTGTGGTGGCTGCCAACGCAACCAGCAGGGACTCAGAGATTGATCTCTTCAACGGCACATTCATCACCACGGTGACCGCGATGAACACAAGCAGGGCGACTATTCCCACAGGAATCCTCTCGACATTGGGGGGAACCACAGTTCAACGGTCCGGAGCACCGGCGGCCGCCCGTGGTGGGGACGACGTACGCCATCTGCAGATCCAGTCCTGTTCCACAGTTGTTCGCGAGGGTTGTGACGAACGTGGGCAGGCCCGAGACCGGTCCGCTGAAGGTGATGTGTCCGTCGAGACGTCGGCAAGCACCAGCAGCGGAGTCAGTTTCGTGGACCGCACCTTCCCACAGAATCTGGATCGAGAGCGAGCGCTGACCATCCATTGAGACACCCGGTCGGGGGTGGACGGGGCCGGCGACGCTGGGCGGTTGCGGTCTCTCAACTCCTGCCGTCGATCAGGCCGGCCTCGTGCGCCAGGACAACGGCTTGTACGCGATCGCGAAGACTGAGTTTGGCCAGGATGCGCCCCACGTGCACCTTCACCGTCCCCTCGGCCAGGACGAACTCCGCGGCAATCTCGGCATTCGACAAGCCGCGGGCCATCAACTGCAGCACCTCTCGCTCACGAGTCGTCAGGGAGGCGAGATGCCCGTCGTCGGGCTTGTCGAGAGAGCGCAGTTGACCCGACGAGAAGTGGTCCACCAGCCGGCGGGTGGTGCTTGGTGCGACGACGGCGTCTCCCCTATGCACGTGGCCGATGGCGGCAACCACTTCATCGATCGGGGTGTCCTTGAGCAGGAATCCACTCGCCCCGGCCTGCAACGCCTCGTAGGCATATTCGTCGAGATCGAAGGTGGTCAAGATCAACACCTTGGTGTCGACCGCGTCCGGCTGGCGGTCGGCACGTCGCCTCCACCCCACTCATCCGCGGCATCCGTACGTCCATCAGGACGACATCGGCCTCGACCCTCGCCAGCAGCTCCAGGGCCGTGTCGCCGTCGTCGGCCTCCCCCACCACCTCGATGCCGGACCGGGTCGCGAGCACCATCGACAGCCCGGCCCGTACCAACTCCTGGTCATCGACCAGCACCACCCGAATGGTCATCGTTCTCCTGACGTCGGCAACACCGCGGACACCTCGTACCCACCACCGGGTCGCGGCCCCACCCGGAGTGTGCCGTCATAGGCACTCACCCGTTCCCGCATCCCGACCAGGCCATGACCGCCTCGATCATGATCAACACCATCTCGCGACCCGCCGCCGGCCCGTCCGTCGTTGGTGACCTGGACTTCGAGCTGACCTGCCCGATGATCCACCCGCACCTCGACTCGCTCAACGGACTCGGCATGCCGACGCACGTTGGTCAGCGCCTCCTGGACGATGCGGTACGCGGCCAGGTGCTGCCCCGTCGACACGTCGGCCAGATCACCCCGTACGGACAAGGTCACCGGAACGCCCGCCGAGGCGGATTCGGCCACCAGGCGGTCGAGTTGCGCGATCCCCGGCTGAGGCGCCTGCGAACCGGGCTCGTCCTCGCGGAGCACCCCCAGCATGTGCCGCATCTCGGCCAGCGCGGTCCGGCCGGTGTCCCGTACGGTCAGCATCGCCTGCCGCGCACGCGCCGGGGCGGTGTCTACCGGCGCGGCCGCGCCCTCGGAGAGCACGACCACCACGCCGAGCCCGTGCGAGACGATGTCGTGGATCTCACGGGCGATCCTGGCCCGCTCGCGAGCGACCGCCACCTCGGCCAATGCCTCTCGCTCTCTTTCGAGCTGATCGGCCCGGTCGCTCACACTCGCCAGGTGCTCTCGACGAATCCGTACCAGGGTGCCCCAGGTCCACATCCATCCGACGAGGGCGCAGTACGCAACGGCCTGACCGATGTTGATCCACCCGAGCTGCATCAGTTGTGCCGCGGCCACCACCAGCCACAGCAGCACCGCGACAGCGGCCCACATCGAGTGCTGCCACCGGTGGCGACTGGCGATGCCGTGCACCGCGAACAACAGGACCAGGTCGGCAAAGGTGAACGCCGCTTCCGGCCCGATCAGCATTTGTCCGCTCGCCAGCAGCAGCATCACCGCAAGCGTTGCCGGGCGGTGCAGCCGACGCAGCAGAAAGGTTCCGACCAGCGCGACGGCGATGACGAACAGCCACCCTGCCCGCCAGGGATCATCGAGGAAGGGGTACAGCGGCAAGGTGACCAGGGCGTACGGGAGGAGCAGCACGATCACCAGCACGTCGGACCAGCGCCCGAACCGCCGCCACCATGACCGTGCCGGACCGTCGGCGGACGCCTCCGATGTGGCGCCCCCCGCCCTGTCGGGTCGTCCCGGTCGTCTCATTCACCAGACGGTACCCATTCCTCGGCACCTCACAGTCAACACCTCCTGGTACGGAAGGCCCTGCGGCGCCGTTCGTCCGGACCGGGCAACTAGGCTGTCGGCATGGCCTCCAGCGACGAAGCGAACACCGAAGGAAACCGGCAGCCGGCGGTTGCCGCGCGCACCGAGGATGGCCGGGTGGTCGTCGTCTCGGGCAACGCGATGGCGGTCGAGGGGCCGGTGGAGGAAGAAACCAGCTCCGACGGTCGTACCGCCCCCGATGATGCCGGCCGGTCGGTCACCGAGATGGTCGAGCAGCCCGACAAGGTGATGCGGATCGGCACGATGGTTCGTCAACTTCTCGAGGAGGTGAAGGCGGCTCCACTCGACGAGGCGAGTCGTGGTCGGCTGCGTGACATTCATCTGGCCTCGTTGAAGGAATTGAAGGACGGATTATCCCCAGAACTGGTCGAGGAATTGGAGACATTTTCCCTTCCGTTCACCCAGGAGACACCCAGTGACGCCGAACTGCGCATTGCCCAGGCGCAACTCGTCGGCTGGCTGGAAGGACTCTTCCAGGGCATCCAGACCGCACTGTTCGCCCAGCAGATGGCCACTCGAGCGCAGCTGGAGCAGATGCGTCGCGCACTGCCTGCCGGCGCAAGCGAAGCGCCGACCAAGAATGATCCAGACACCAGCCATCGCGGTGGCATGTACCTGTGAGTGGTGCAGTGAGTAGGTACCTACGACACGATTCCGTACGCCACAAGGACGCGAGCGCGGCCCGTGCGACCTCTTGCCTGACCGGCAGGCACGTCGGAACTCAAATGGTCTGAGTAGCAATACTCAGAGCTACCCAGGAACTCTACTCAGTCAAAGACTGGTAGGCCTGCCCACCCATTCGCATTGCCGAGGTGGAGCCCCAATGCGAGGCTTGTGGTACGCCCAAGGCCGACGGAACCAGTGGATGGTTCCTCCCGTCACAGGCGGGAAGTTGGACACCACGAGAAGCGGAGTTGGAACCATGCGCGCACAGGCCACGACCACCCAGTCGGCCACCGGTTGCCTCGAGTCGAAAGAACTCTTCCAGCACCGGTTGATGGAGGACCCGCCCACGTCGAACGCCCCGGCAGACGAGCGGCGTCACTACATGATGATGGTCCGCAAGGCGCAGAACCTGTGCGCCGCGTGCCCCCTGATGCAGTCCTGCCTCTATGACGCGATCACCAAGTTCGACGTCGACGGGTTTGCCGCGGGCACGACCCGCAAGCAGCGCACCGAGATTCGCGCCCGGCTCGGCGTGAGGGTTGAACCGGAGGACTTCGACACCCTGGCCGGCGTCACCGCACCACACCGCCAGGTCGACCACCAAGAGGTCGTCCGACTGCGCAATGCCAACCCGCACGAGAGCCTGGAGACCCTGGCTCAGCGGTTGGGATGCTCCCTGTCGACGGTGAAGCGGCACCTGCGCAAGAACCGGCACGAGGGGAATGTCAGCCCCATCCGCAAGACCCGAGTGGTGTCGATGCGTGACGTGCTGACGGCCTATCGCGAAGTCGTGACGCCGGCACGGACGTCGGCCAACCGCGCCGCCTGATCGGCAGCGGGGCCTCCAACAGAGCAAGTCAGACGCCGGCTCCCTTCG
>JAKDKP010000484.1 GCA_030453285.1 Propionibacteriales bacterium | reverse complement strand
GGCCACCTGCACGCCGAGGAAGGCACCGACACCGAAGACCCCCAAGAGCAGCGGGATCATCGGTTCGCCGATCCGGGCCGGGCCGGCGGCGATGGCGGCCAGGTAGGTGAAGGAGCAGAAGGTCGCGGCGTTGACCAGCACCGCCGAGGCGATGTTCGCCTGGACCGGGCGCAGCAGCAGGGTTCGCAACTCTCCGGACAGCGATCGACCCGGGGCCCATTGTCCGGACGGTGTCGTACGGGTCGGCGTGGCGCAGAGCACGGCAGCCAGGGCCGGCACCGAGACGATGGCGATCGCCCACAGGGTCGCGCGCCAGCCCAGGGCCGATCCGACCAGAGCGCCGGCCGGCACACCGGCAATGAGTGCCAGCGTCGTGCCGCCCAGGATGATCGCCAGGGCGCGCGCCCGCATCTGGTCCGGAACGAGCTGGGCAACCGTGGACAGCGCGACGGCGAGAAAGCCTGCATTCGCCAGGGCGGCAACAACCCGCATCGCGAGAAGGATGCCGAAGCTGTCGGCGACCGCACCGATCACGTGCGCGACGATGAACAGGGCCAGGAACCCGCTCATGCTCCACCGCGGAGACAGACGTCGCCCGACGGCAGCCATGACGGGGGCGCCGACCACCATGCCGACCGCGAACGCCGACGTCAGCAGTCCCGCCTGACCGAGCGAGACGTCGAGGTCGCTGGCCAGCCCGGGCAGCAGCCCGGCGAGAACGAATTCAGAGGTGCCTTGCGCGAACACGGCCAGCGCAAGAACGTACAACACAAGGGGCATGACAAACCTTCCACAGCACAGGGAGATGGACACGACGACGTCGGTCGGCTCGACCAGTGCGGTGAATGGGTGCGTAAGACCTGATCATGACGGCGCTGCCCACGGGCGCGCCTTGCTGGTGAAGGCTCTACAGCATCTGGGGCCACCGGCGAACCGACGGCCCCGATCTGCTTGCTTCGGGAGAACTCACGCGATGAGGCTAGCAGCCCGTGATCGTTCGATCCCATTCAGTTTCTGCGGGTAGCTGTTGATCAGCCCAGTCCATGATCATCCGGTACGGAACGCCGCAGCATTCTCCCCGGCCCACTGGGTGAAAGTCCGCGCCGGACGACCCGTCACGGCCTCGACGGTTGACAGCACCACGCTCGGATCGCCGGGTGGGTTCAAGGCCAACTGAACGCCGAACTCCACATAGTCCGGGTCGTAGCCGTACCCGACGAGTCGAGCCCGCTCGGCATCCTCACTGAGCTGGACATGGTCGATGGCCTGCCCACTGGCCTGGGCGACAATCTCGGCACCATTGGTCAGATCCTCGCCCTCGCCGTCAAAGGTGATCAGGTGCACTCCTTCCACGCCGGCGAACGCAGCCTCGAGGGTGGCGGCCGACCTGGCCGGTGGCCCCGGTGACAAGAATGCGCATGGTAGGAGTCCTTTTCACGACGAGGTGGGGTGCTGACAGATCCCACTCTGACGCCACATGCGGTCACCGACTGTCCTCAAGCCGAGCCGATGCTTGTCTCGCCATCAGGTGTCGCGTCGCCTGGCCACCAGGATCGATGGCACCAGCAGGGCGAGCGTCCAACCGAGGATCGTGAGCCAGGCGACGGGAGTGGGCGGTGCGCCGTCGGTCGCACGAGTGAACCAGAGGGTGTAGGCGGCCATGTCGGGCAGGAAGTACCATCGCTGCCCCTGCAGCAAAGGGCTCACGACCAACAGGTACAGCAGCAGGATCGCTGCTGCCGGGATCGCCTTGCGTAGCAGGAAACCCAGCGCCGAGCTCAGCACCGCCATCAGCGCCAGACAGCCGCTGACACTGAGCCCGATCCTCGCTGCAAGAGCGAGGTCAAGGGTGTCGGCGGACACGCCAAGGATGATGAGGGTGCTGGTGACGCTGACACCGACCGTAACCAGAGCGGCGACGCAGCCGTACCCCAGCAGGGCCATTGTTGCCGCCAGACGTTGCACCACCCGATCCGGTACGGCGACCAGGGTCGTTCGGCACTGCCCGCCGACGTACTCCGAGGTGGCGGCGATGACGCCGAGCAGGAAGAATCCGCATTGGGTCCAGGTGATCGCGACCACGCCCCGATCGAGGGAGTCCACCGGGGTCGAGCCGCCGCTGTCCGCCGCCAGCGCCACCGATAGCACGCCGGTGAGCGCGACGGTGCCGAGGGTGACCAGCCAGGTTGCCGGAAGCGTCCACAGCTTTATCGACTCCGCCCGTACGGCGTCGAGGAACCGTTGCGTCCTCGTCCGAGAACTGATGATCAACATCTCGGTCATGCGTCCCTCCGCCAAAACACCACGCCCGCGATGATCATCAGCAGCGCGGTCCAGCCGACCATGATCAGCCCACCCGTGCCCGGCGTCAGGTGCACGCCGGTGTCGAGGCCGGTGAACATGCGCAGCCCGGCCAGGTCAGGCAGGTAGTTGGCCCAGCTGAAGGAGCGCGCGAGCAGATAGGTGACGGTCACTGCCGAGGAATTGGCGATCATGATCGCCATCGGCACGATGCCGTTGCGGGTGAGGATGGTCACCGCCAACCCGATCAGAGCGGTCAACACCCAGTAGGTGATCACCCCGGCCATCCGTACCAAGGTGTCGGGGCCAAGATCCATCGCGGTCGGACCCCACAGGAGTCGCGTGGAGACGGTGATCAGTGCCAGGGCGAGGATCGTCATCGGCACCGTCACGAGGATCACTGCCGCGGCCTTGGCCACCAGCACGCGCCACCGGATGGGCGCTGCGGTCAGAGTGGTGGTGATCTGACTGCCACCGGCAGACTCCTCCCCTTCGACGGTGTACTCGCTGCTGATCGCGATGACGCCAAGGATGATCGCGCCGAGCACGCCCACCGCCATCGCCGCCAGGGCATTGTCGGTTCCGGGTTCGGACGTCAGATTGCTGATCACTGCAATGCCGGGCGGCACCACCAGTCCCGTGACCACGGCCACCCTGGCGAACGGAAGGCTGAGGAGCTTGGCCAGCTCGGCCCGTAGGACTCTCATGCCGGCTCACGGTCGTC
>JAKDKP010000483.1 GCA_030453285.1 Propionibacteriales bacterium | reverse complement strand
CTCGTCGATGCTGTCCAGGGTCAACTCGAGGTTGCGGGCCAGCAGGTTGCCGGTGCCGCTGGGCAGCAGGGCCAGCGGGACGTCCGTGCCGCGCAGACCCTCCGCCACGGCGCGTACGGTGCCGTCACCGCCGGCGGCCAGGACAACGGTGGCGCCCTGGTCGACGGCGTCGGAAGCCATCGAGGTGCCCGGATCTTCCTTGCTGGTCTCGAGCCAGATCGTTGGTTCGTAGCCGCTGGTCGCCTCGGCGGCCTCGACGGCGGCCTGCAGCACCTCCAGGTCGACCTTGACCGGGTTGTAGACCATCGCCGCACGCCGTGGACGTGGCTTCTCGCCGTACTCCTCGGTCTTCTGAGATGTCTCGGCTGCCGTTCGGGCGGCCGCCTCCTCGGGGGTCGTCTCGGCCAGGGGGAGGGCGGAGGTGTCCTGCTCGTCCGGTGTCATGCGCCCAGTGTCGCAGGCCGGCCCTAGGATCGATCACGTGAGCGCTTCCGACCCCCAGTTCCTCTCCGTCCTCGGCCTGCCACTGGTGCATGCCGGCAAGGTGCGCGAGTTGTACGACCTGGGCAACCGTCTGCTGATGGTTGCCACCGACAACGTCTCCGCCTTCGACCACGTGCTCGACTCACGCATCGATGACAAGGGTGCTGTGCTGACACAACTCTCGTTGTGGTGGTTCGACCAGCTCGGGGTCGAGAACCACATCCTGTCCACCGACGTGCCGGACGCCGTGGCCGGCCGGGCCATGGTGTGCGAGAAGTTGGCCATGCTGCCGGTGGAGTGCGTGGCGCGCGGCCACCTGACCGGGTCGGGATGGCTGGAGTACCAGGCGACCGGATCGGTCTGCGGTGTCCCACTGCCCGACGGGCTGACCGACGGGGCCCGGCTTCCGGAGCCGATCTTCACTCCGGCCACGAAGGCGGCAGTGGGCGAGCACGACGAGAACGTCACCTTCGATGAGATCGTGCAGGCCATTGGTCGCGATGACGCCGAGGCCGTTCGGGAGAAGACATTGGCGGTGTACGCGAAGGCCGAGGCCATCGCGCGGGGACGCGGTTTCATCCTGGCCGACACGAAGCTGGAGTTCGGCAAGCGGGCCGACGGCACGATCGTGCTCGCCGACGAGGTGCTCACTCCCGATTCCTCCCGCTTCTTCGATGCCGACGCCTGGGCCCAGGGTCGGCTGGAATCGTTCGACAAGCAGTACCTTCGCGACTGGCTGCGGAATCAGTCCGGATGGGACAAGGACTCCGCCACTCCACCGCCCCCGCTCCCTTCCGAGGTCGTCGCGGCGACCCGATCCCGCTACCTCGAGGTGTTCGAGCGCCTGACCGGGAAGGCGTTCGCCACGGGCCCGGACGTCCCCGCGAGCCCGGTGCCGACGGATAGGATCGCCGCCATGGCGCGAGTAGTCGTTGACGTGATGCCCAAGCCCGAGATCCTCGATCCGCAGGGCAAGGCGGTGACCCAGGCCCTGGGTCGGATGGGATATGAGGGGCTGACCGTCCGGCAGGGCAAGCGATTCGAGATCGAGGTGGCCGGAGAGGCAACTCCCGAGCGGCTGGCACAGATCCGTACGGCCGCCAAAGCATTGTTGGCCAACACCGTGATCGAGAGCTTCGACGTCCGGGTCGAGTCGGGCGGGCAGTGATGGCGGTCCGGATCGGCGTGGTCACCTTCCCGGGTTCGCTCGATGATCATGACGCGTTGCGGGCGGTCCGCCTGGCCGGGGCCGAAGCCGTACCACTGTGGCATGCCGGGGATTCGGTCGAGGGAGTCTCCGCGCTCGTGCTGCCCGGCGGATTCTCGTACGGGGACTATCTGCGGGCCGGGGCGATTGCACGGTTCTCGCCCCTGATGGCCGAGGTGATCAAGGCCGCCGACCAGGGAATGCCGGTGCTCGGCATCTGCAACGGCTTCCAGGTCCTGTGCGAAGCGCACCTGCTGCCCGGGGCGCTGATCCGCAACGACGTGCAGCGGTTCGTCTGTCGTGATCAACAGCTGCGGGTCGAGACCACCGACACGGTGTGGAGTCAGGACTTCACCGCGGGGCAGGAGATCACCATCGTGCTCAAGAACGGCGAGGGCAACTACGTCGCCGACGTCGAGACGTTGGCGCGTCTGGAGGGGGAGGGGCAGGTGGTGTTCCGCTACCTCGGCAATCCGAACGGTTCGGCCAACGACATTGCCGGCATCACCAATGCCCGCGGCAACGTGGTCGGCCTGATGCCGCACCCTGAGCACAATCTTGATCCACTCACCTCGCCATCGACCGACGGGCGGACGTTCTTCTCCAGCGTCATCTCCTACGTCGAGGCGCTGGGCTGATCCGTGGGTCGGGACTGATGGCGAACCAACCGGGGCGCAAACGTCCGCAGGGCCGCCCGTCGACGGCGTCGGCTCATCGGCGTCGTGGCGTCCGGGCGCCGGTCAATGTGGCCCAGAATCGGCAGCGCAGCGTATTGGCCGTCGTCCTGCTGGTCGTCGTGATGGCCGTCGGGATCGGTGTCCTGTTCTCGATCAACCAGGTGTCCCGCCTCGCCGAAGCCGAGCGTACGGACTCGCTGATCTTCACCGACAAGGTGGCCGTGATCGGGGTGGCCGACCGAGTCACCACCACGCCCGTCGACGACGAGCTGCTCACCAGCCGGAACGCTGAGGTCGGCGCGGTGCTGACCGCTCCCCGATGCTCGGCGTCGGCCTGGGCGAGCCTCTCGGCGGGCCGTGACGTGTCGGTCGATTGTGGTGCGGGCGTCAATGAGCAGGGCATCGTGCTCGACTGGCAGGATCGTCAGGCCGAGGTACGGCGAAGCGGTGGTGAGCTCGGTGCCCTGGCCGGTGCCGGTAGTGACTGCCTCTCGTCGGTGGGGGACAGGGCCGCACTGGCGGCCGTTCGCCCCGACGGATCGACTGCTGATCAACGCAGCGTGGACAGCTTCATCTCCGCCGACTATGCCAGTGCCTGCCCGGTGACCATGATCGATGCGGGTCCGCAGAGTGATCGGGTGATCTCCGATCTGGCCGGA
>JAKDKP010000482.1 GCA_030453285.1 Propionibacteriales bacterium | reverse complement strand
GCCGGACTGCCCGCCACGTCGAGGAGTCAGCCGTAGCGCTTGCTGATCATCGACGCACGCTGGTGCAGGGCGTGCCGTAGGTGTGGCGGTGAGAGTGCCTCCGCTCCGGCCCCGAGCTGCCAGATTGCCCAGATGGCGTGGCGGTCATCCTGGAACGTCACTTCCACCCGCAGCCAGCCATCCGGATCGGTCTCCTCGGTGAGCACGGCCAACGCAGTGGCCACCAGTTCCTCGCGCCGAGCCGGGTCCATCCGTACGAGCACCGCGACCTGGTCGTCGCCGTGCCGGAATCGGGTGCTGCGCTGCCGCCAGAGCAGATCAAGATCGACCTGTTCGGCCCGCCGGGCGGGTTGGTCCACCCGTTCGGCGTCCCGTACGCGGGAGAGTCGATAGGTGCGATCGGCTCCCTCCCTGGTGGCCAGCAGGTAGCTCTGATCGCGGACAGTCACCAGACCGATTGGATCGACCAGGCGCCAGGCCGGTTCCTGGTCGGCGGGGGCATACCGGATGCGGAGTTGGTGTCCGTCGAGCACGGCCTGACGGATCTCGGTGATCACGACGTGAGACACCTCTTCGATCGGACTGTGCCGAGCCAGCAGATCGGTCTCCGGGTCGACCAGCAGGCGTTGGGTGGCACCAGCCGCCACCTCGCGGTGGCCGGGCGGCAGCGCGTCGATCACCTTCAACATGGCCGCAGCCAGGGCTGTGCCGAGGCCGAACGACGCGGCGCCATGACGGGATCCGGCGACGAGCAGGGCGAGTGACTCGTCATGGGTCAGGCCGGTGAGCTCGGTCTGGAAGCCCGGCAGCAACGCGAAGCCACCATGACGACCGCGCTCGGCATAGACCGGGACGCCCGCGGTGGACAGGGCCTCGATGTCGCGCAACACCGTACGAGTGGACACCTCCAGCTCGGCAGCCAGGGTGGCCGCCGACAACTGACCCCGTTGGCGCAACAGGAGCACCAACGACACCAACCGATCCGCACGCATGCGGTGAAGACTAGTCTCCGCTCACGCGTCAATGATCATCCGAAGATGATCATGACGCTCGCCGGCGGGCGCGGACCATCAATGGGTGACGATCGGGTGGGCAGGTACACGAGTGATGGCGATACACGACACAGGATGTCGCGATTGGTTGGAAGTCTGGGGTGAAGGAACCTTCCGCATCGAATGGAGAACACCATGGAACGAACCGCCGTCAATCCGGTCACGTGGTCCAAGGACATGGGCTTCAACCAGGGCGAGCTGATCACCGGAGCCACTCGCATCCTCCACCTCTCGGGGCAGACCGCGATGAGCTCCGACGGCACCCCACAACACGAGGGCGATCTGGCTGCCCAACTGTCCCTCAGCCTCGACAATGTCGAAGGCGTTCTCGCCGCCGCCGACATGTCCTTGTCGAATCTCGTACGGCTGAACGTGTTCGCCACCGACGTTGATGAACTCCTGCAGAACTACGGCGTCCTGTCTGGCAGGCTCGAAGCGGCCGGCGTTGCGCCGACCACCACCATGCTCGGCGTCAGCCGACTCGCGGTCCCCGGTCAGATGGTCGAACTGGACGGCATCGCTGCTGCCTGATACCTGATGCGAGCACCCCTTCTCCGACGTGGCGGGCAGACCAGCGACTTGGCGGGCACAATTTCGGCCGCCACGTGAGCGAACTGCTCGCCACGTTGGTGGCACAGACCGCCCCGCCACACCGCAGACCGCCACCATTCAACGCAGACGTCGCGATACCAGCTCAGCCTGCCGCCACATCGCCGACACGGCCGCCCTACTGCGTATGTCCGCCGCCGTCAGTCGTACGAACCACCACCCTTGGGCGCAGATCGCTTCCTCACGGCGCTTCTCGGCAAACACCACCTGGCCGGGGTCCTGCCCCGGCTTGAGCAGCCGGCCATACTTCACCAGGCCGTCGTACTCACCGAGCAGGCGCAACTCCGGCCAGGCGAAATCGGTCCGTCCCAGAAGCCTCCCGGACGGATGGAAGACGCTGTACTGCAAGCGGGGCGCCGGGATCCCACACTCACGCATCAGGACTCGCGCACGGGACTCTCCCGGACTCTCACTGCGGCCGTCGCGATGGGCAACCGCGCTGCGGGCCTTGCCCATCCCCGGTCGTCGACGGCTGCGCGCGAGCATGTCTTCCCACTGGGTGGCATCAACACCGCGCGTCTCGGCCACGTCGACGACGGCCTGCCCGTACCCGAGGGGGTGCTCGCGCGCCAGATCGACGGCAGTCCGGGCCAGTGTCGTCACCGGCAGTCCGTCGACGGTGGTGGTGTCCCCGACGGGAATGGCAATGCGTTGCTGCCGATGATGGGCCCGTACGCGACCGCCGCCACGTCCGGGTCGGATGGTCGTGACCCGGACGATCTCGCCGTACGGCAGCGGCAGCCCGTGCAGCGCGGCCGCCGAATGGTGGCTCAGCACCGTCTGCGTATCGAGCTCGTCCACCGTCGCGTCGATCAACCGAAGGTGCCGGAGCCGTTCCCCGTCCAGGTTGGTGTCCCAGCTGTAGCGGCCGTACCGCAGATGTATCAACTCGCCGCGATCGACGAATCCTCTAATGTCTCGTTGCGACATGCCGTCGTCGATCAGGGTGGTGGCTCGGACCGAGGTGCTCATGCCGGGATCTTGTGCTCAACCGGAGCCAGATCGCCATGACTGGTCAGATCTGTGGAGAACTGCTGGGTTCCTGATCCAGAGCGGTGGACATCCGGGGACCCGCCCTCGACGTGGCGGTCACAGGTAGCACCTGGCGGGCAGAAATGTGACCGCCGCGAGACCGAACTGCCCGCCACGTGCGGACGGGGGGTCAGCGGGTGAACAGCCGGCCCGAGACGGTGGTGATGAAGTTGCGCAGCGAGTCCGGCAGGTCACGCAGGTGCCAGTTCTGTGGGCCGTGATACCAGTCGAGGTCGGTGGGATCGGCATCCTCGTCCTCATCGGCTGCGGCGAAGGCGTCGAGCCAGCGGTCGGCGCCACCGAGCACGATCGCGTACGGCAACACCTCCGACAACTCG
>JAKDKP010000481.1 GCA_030453285.1 Propionibacteriales bacterium | reverse complement strand
CGGTGACGTGTCGGGTGCTCAAGCTCTCCCGCCAGCCCTACTACCGGTGGCTGGCCGCCCCGATCACCGCGAGCGAGGTGGTGGAGGCGTATCGCGCGAACGCGCTGTTCGACGCGCACCGGGATGACCCGGAATTCGGGCATCGGCTGCTCGCCGATGAGGCCCGCGATGCCGGTGAGGCGATGTCGGATCGCACCGCGTGGCGGATCGCGTCCAGCAACGGCTGGTTCAGCGCGTTCGGGAAACCCAAGCGCGGCAAGCACCGCCGGCCCGGTCCTCCAGTGCACGACGACCTTTGCGCGGTCGTCGATGAGCACGGCCGGACCCGGCACGTGTTCGCCGCCGACACGGCGAACGAGCTGTGGTTGACGGACATCACGGAGCACAACACCGCTTGAGTTCCAGCCATCGTCGCAACACTCCGATCGAGGAGTGAGTGTGATGGCTATACGAGCAAGGGGTCGAGAGAACGCGCAGTACAAGGCGAAGGAGCGGGATGAGTTCTTCCGCCGCCTTGATCGCGGTGGCACGATCCGTGCTGTCGCGGCCGAGCTGGGCTTGAGTGTCGAGTCGTGTTACCGGTGGCGAAATGAGGCTGGCGTCTCGACTCCGCGGGTGAAGAGCCGGGTCTATACGACGGAGGACAAGGCCGAGTTCTTCCGCCTGCTGGCGTTGACAGGGAACGTGTCGAAGGTCGCTAAGGAGCTCGGGTTCGTGCGGGTCACTTGCTATAAGTGGGCGCATCAGGCGGGGATCTTCACCGGGAAAGACACCCGTGCTCAACGAGCACAGTTTGAGCGGTTGCGTGCTGACGGTGTCAGCCGGGCGGACGCTGCCAGACAGGTCGGGGTGGACAAGCGTTCGGCGCAGGACTGGGATAAGGGCATCAAGCAGATTCCGGGCGGGCGCGTCTACCCTGATGGGCGCGTCGTTCGTTATCGGCACGCGGCGATACTGGCAAACGTGAAGAACCCACGCGAGGCCTATACGAGAGGTGCTCCGGTCGACTTGGCACGCCTGGAAACCGTTGTCGATTCCCGCTACCTGAGCCTGATCGAACGGGAACGCATTCACGATCTGCGCAGCCGTGGGGATTCGATGAGAGCGATCGGGCGGGCGCTGGGACGAAGCGCGTCGACGATCAGTCGTGAGATCGCCCGCAACACTGCCACCACAGTCGGCTATCTTCCTTACGCAGCGCACCGCATCGCGGCATCACGCCGGCCAAGGTGCCATGCCCGCAAACTCGAGCCCGTTAGCAATTTGCGCGCGTACGTCGAAGGCAAGTTGCGTAAACGATGGTCGCCAGAGCAGATCAGCCACCGGCTCGTGAAAGACTTCCCCAACGATCAAGGGATGCGGGTGAGCACCGAAACGATCTACCAGGCGATCTACGTCCAAGGGCGCGGTGCGCTGAAGCGCGAGATCGCAACCGCGATGAGGCGCGGACGGACAACACGGAAACCACGGCGCGATCCAGCGAAGAGGACCAGTCGCTTCGTGGATCCGATGGTCTCCATCACCGAGCGCCCCGCTGATGCCGCTGACCGCGCGGTCCCCGGTCATTGGGAAGGTGACCTCATCGTCGGCACGATGGGGCGATCAGCAATCGGAACGCTCGTCGAGCGATCGAGCCGCTTCGTTGCGCTCGTGCATCTTAAGCACGACCACACGGCCGAGACCGTGCGCGATGGCCTCATCGCCACCGTCGCCGAGCTGCCCGCCGCGTTGCGTCGCTCGCTGACCTGGGACCAGGGAGCCGAGATGTCGGGGCACGTAGGCTTCCAGGTCGCCACCGACATGGCCGTCTACTTCTGTGATCCAGGCAGCCCCTGGCAACGCGGAAGCAACGAAAACACGAACGGTCTCCTGGAGTGGACCCCAGAAGTTGGACACCGCAATCAAGCGCTGTCCCCCGAAGGAGTCCACCCATGTACACGCGAAGCACGCTGACGCAGACAGAGGCCGCATCTGTAATCGAGTTGTTCGAAGAAGGGTTCACCGCGAAGTCCGTGGCGCTCGCTCTTGACCTGACCCCGAACCCTGTCCAAATGTTGTTCCAGCGATGGCAACTCCGAGGAGCAGGGGCGCTGGTGACGAGAGAGCGTAGGCAGTATCCGTTCGAGACGAAACTCGAGATCGTGCGGCGTCACGTCGCTGGCGAGTCCGGACGAGCACTCGCCGAGGAGTTTGACCTGCCCTCACCTACAACCGTTGCCAACTGGGCCGTCATCTACCGACGTGATGGTGAGGACGGGCTGCGCCCGAAGCGGCGTGGTCGTCCTCCGTCCATCCACCGGGATGCGCCCGAAGAGGGTGAATTCGAGACGCTGCGCGCGGAGAACGAACGACTCCGGGCGGAGGTCGCGTACCTGGGAAAATTGCGGGCCTTGAGGTCACAGGAACGACGCTGAAAGTTCGAGCTGTCGAGGACCTCAAGGCGCACCATCCCCTCTCCCTGTTGCTCTCGATCGCAGAACTCCCCAGATCGACGTTCTACGACCACCGGAAACGACTCCAGGGCCCGGACCAGCACCACGATCTCAAAGAAGCCATCCGTCAGGTCTTCGAAGACGCCAAGGGCGCCTACGGGCACCGGCGCATTCTCGCTGTCCTGCGACGGCAGCAGCGGAGGGTGTCCAAGAAGACCGTCTTGAAGATGATGCGCGCGCTCGGGCTGCGCTGCCGGGTGCGGCGCCGGCGGCGCTACAACTCGTTCCGCGGCGAGGTCGGACAGGCTGCCGAGAACGTGTTGAACCGACAATTCGCGACGAAGAGGAAGAACACCAAATGGGCCACGGACGTGACGGAGTTCACGATCGGATCCTCCAAGGTCTACCTGTCACCGATCCTCGATCTCTACGACAACCGCGTCATCTCCACCACGGTGGGACCCTCGCCCAGCGTGAAGATGGTCACTGACGGCCTCCGCACAGCGATCAACGACCTCGAACCGAGCGAGAAGCCTCTGGTCCACTCCGATTATGCCGAGGTTTTCGTTAACCCGAGGAATCCGTGTTTATCCTGATCAGA
>JAKDKP010000480.1 GCA_030453285.1 Propionibacteriales bacterium | reverse complement strand
CGTTGTCACCTGCGTAGGTGTCCCAGCGGCCACCGGCGCTCCACTGGGCGATGCCGCGGCCGGGACCACCACTGAGCTCGGAGATGGTCGGATCCATGCCGGACTCCTGGTCGAGGTTGCCGATCACGCCGGCCGCCTGGACGGTGGTCAGGCCCTTGGCAACGAAGTAGTCGAAGGCGGCCTTCTCGTTGGCACGGATGATCGCCACGGTGACCGAATCGTCATTGGGGCTCATGCCCAACGCGTTCATGCCCACCGGCGGGGTCTTGTCGGCGGGGGCTGCCACCGCGGTGGGGGCCATGATCAGACAACTGATCATGGCCAGCAGGAAGCCGACGACGCCGAGACGTCGGCCTGTGCCGGTGGTGTGGGGGATGGGGAAACGGGACATGGGAACTCTCCTTGGCAGTTGGTCGTACGACCTCCACCGTGCCGCTGCATCCCTTTCGCTGCACGCAGGTGTGCACCAAGGAATCAGCGACCCCCGAGTCACGCCGGACTCCGTGCGTTCGTGATCCACGATTCACCCTGCCAGTCATCGGTGATGCTGTCGAGGGGGAGTCCATCGGGCCACCGCAATCTCAGGCGTACGGTTGGTCGCGCCCACCCGTGCGACATGGATTCGGGCTCGGCCCCGAACGAACCCCACGATGGAACCGGAGGTGACCATGATCAACACCGTCGGTCGTCGTGCTGAGTCCATCACGACCGATGAGCTCGTACGACGGGCCACAGCACTGGCCGAAGGTGGTCAACGACGGATCCTGGGCATCACCGGGGCTCCCGGTTCGGGCAAGTCGACCGTGGCTGCGCACCTGGCCAAGGCGTTGGGATCTGAGCGTGCGGTGGTCGTACCGATGGACGGGTTCCACCTCGCCAACGTCACCCTGCGTGCCTGGGGGAGGCGAGATCGCAAGGGCGCCTGGGACACCTTCGACGTCGAGGGGTACGTGCACCTGCTGAGGCGACTGCGTGCCGGCGATCCCGGTGATGCCAGCAGCGAGATGGTGCATGCGCCCGACTTCGACCGTACGGTGGACGAGTCGATCGGGTCGGCCATCCCGATCCGGTCATCGGTCCCGTTGGTGATCACCGAGGGCAACTACCTGTTGTCCAGGCGAGGAGCGTGGGCGCAGGTGCGCGGGCTGCTCGATGAGTCCTGGTTCCTCGACGTCGACGACACGATCCGGATCGAGCGTCTGGTGCGGCGCCACGCAAGGCACGGCATGGACGTTGATCACGCGGTTGCCTGGGCCCGCGGCACGGACCAGACCAACGCCGAGACCGTACGTCCCGGTCGTGCGATCGCCGATCATGTGCTGTGCCTGATCAACTGACCAGCGTGTTGGTCGGAGTCTCAGATCAGCCCACGTTCCCTGGCGACGGCAGCGGCCCGCCCTCGGCTGCGGACGTTGAGCTTGGCCATGATGTTGGTCAGGTGCACGCTGGCGGTCTTGCTGCTGATGAACAGGGCCTCGGCGACCTCGCGGTTGGTGCGGCCCTCGGCCACCAGGGCCATCACCTCGGACTCGCGTGGCGTGAGTAATGCCGGTGGACTGCCGGCCCTGGGTGCGAGGCCAGCCCGCGATCGCAGCCCCTCCAATCGTCCGATCAGGGGCACCAGGCCGAGGTCCCCGGCGCGCTCCAGCGCCTCGCCGAGTCGATCGGCGGCGGCGGCCTGACGTTCGCCACTGACCAGCAGTTTCCGTACGATCTGGACCTCGACGTGTGGACTGATCCACGCGGGGATCCCCAGTTGGGGCGTCAATGCCTTGGCGGCCTCCCAACCGGGCAGATCGTCGGCGGTTTCGGCGTCGATCAGGAGCTGCCACGATCGGGCCACCCTGGTCGGCGGAATATCGCGCAAGACCCTCTTGGACACCGGGGTAGCCGCACCGGACTCCCGATGGGCCCACGCGGTCAGATGGGCCAGCTCCCACAGGTGTGGCCCCTTGTGCCGTTCGCGTTCGGCCCAGATGGGTGCCACGAGTTCGGGGACGGCCTCGGGGCGACCGGCCCAGAGGTGGAGCAGGGTCATGGCGTGGGCGTACTGCATCCGGTACTGCCGTTGCGGGCTGTGCATCAACGCCTCGAGCAGGCTGAGCTTCCTGATGGCTTCGTCGACCTGCCCGTGCCACGCGGGCAGGAAGGACTCCAACATCTGGAGATGCATCTGGTGGGAACCCGAGATCGATCCGATCGGCCGTGGCCGGCCCAGCAGTTGCTCGGCCTCGGCCACGCGCCCGAGGTGGATCAGTGGCCAGACGGCGTTGCCGATCAGCATGGTGGCGAACCCCCACTCGCGGCCGGCCGCCCGGGCACGTTCCATTCCTTCGGTGGCCACGGCGACGGCTCCGCTGAAGTCGCCGGTGACGTCGAGTTCGTTGGAGTGATTGATGAAGTAGCGCAGGTCGATCTGGTGCTGGTCGGGCGAACGCGCCTCGCGCATCAGCGCAAGGCCCTCCTCCTCGCGTCCATGGGAGATCAGTGCGATGGCGTAGGTGTTGATTGCCGAGTGACGATGTTGATCATGGCGTGCTGGGCCATCGATCGACAGCGCCTCAGCCGCCGTGCGTTCGGCGTCGGCGTACGCGCCTTCAAGCATCTGGACCGTGGCCAACCCGTCGAGTGCGATCAGTCTGGCCCGGTCGGGCGCGTCGGGGTCGGTCAGGTCGACCGCCTCCTGCATCGAGGCCACCGAGCCGGCATGCAGCATGTTGGCATCTCGTCGGTCCGCCACGTCCCCACCAGCAGCAGGGGAACCTCGGCCAGTGAGGAGGTGAGGAATCGGATGAGTTGGCTGGTGGTCGTGTCGGCCCAGTGCAGGTCCTCGACGACGATCACCAGCGGAGTGGTCCGGGCCGCCTGCTCGAGCACACCGCTGACCACCTCCGAAAGGCGAAGTCGTTCCAGCTCCCCGCTGGTGGATGAGGCCGTGATGCCGGGCAGCAGAATCCCCAGGGTTTCCCAACCCGGACCAGCCCACTGTTGGACGGTGTCCTTCCCATGTCGGCGGATCAGGGAGCGCAGCCAA
>JAKDKP010000479.1 GCA_030453285.1 Propionibacteriales bacterium | reverse complement strand
CTGGGCATGGCCTTCGGCCCGACCGTGTGCGGTCTGATCGTCGCGATCGGCGGATGGCGGCCCGTGCTGGCCGTCCCGGCCGTTGTCGCCGGACTCGCCTGTCTGGCGGCCCTGGCGATCCCCCGCCCGGCACGCGGCAATCCCCGCCCAGCAGACTGGCTCGGCGGCCTACTCTTCACCGGGGCGTTGTTGATCACCATCGCCGTGCTGGTCCAGGCGCCCGCGTGGGGCGCAGCCTCGGTGCTGCTGTGGGTCGGCGTGGCTGCCGCTGCGGTACTGGCCGCCGTCTTCGTCCTGACCGAACGCCGCGTCAGGCACCCGATGCTGCCGGTCGATATCCTGCTCGATCCTCGGTTCTGTGGCTACGCCCTGTCCTCGGGGGTGATGATGGCGGTGATGGTCCCCCAGGTGGTGCAGGTGCCCACCCACCTCGACCGGCTGGGTGTCCCACCGGCCCAGATCGGGTTGTGGCTGCTGGCCCTCACCCTGCCCCCGATGGTGCTGCCACCGATCGGTGCCCGTATTGCCGTCCACCATCCGCGCACCCTGGTGGTGGGCGCGCTGAGCCTGGCCGCCCTGGGTACCGCGTTGATGGCGATCGACAGCGGCCGGATGATGATGGTCGCCAGTCTGCTCGCCACCGGCATTGCGGTCGGCCTGACCCTCGGGGTCACCGACGGGTTGGCGATGGCCGTCGCGGACCCGGACCGCGTCGGGGCCGCCTCGGGCATGTTGAGCACCGTACGGTTGACGGTCGAGACGATCTCGCTGGCGCTGTCGGGCTCGGTGCTCGCCTTCGCCCTCAGCCGCCCGGACGCGACTTTTGCCGCCGCCCTGCAGACGATGTGGCTGTGGCGGGCCGCCGCCGGGCTCGGCGGCGCGGGCGCCGGGGCCCGGATGCTGCGCACCCGGGCCACGGTGGCCGCATGAGTGCTACTTGACTCCACCCGCGGTCAGGCCGGCCACGATGCGGCGCTGGAAGATCAACACCGCGATCAGCAGCGGCACGGTCACGATCACACCGGCGGCCATGATCGTTCCGTACGGGGTGTCGAACCCGGACTGCCCGGTGAACTTCGAGATCGCCACCGTGGCGGTCTGCATCTCGCGGTCCTGACCAAAGGTCAGCGCGATCATGAACTCGTTCCACACCGCGATGAAGGTGATGATCGCGGTGGTGAACACACCCGGTGCGGCCAACGGCAGGATCACCAACCGGAACGCCTGCGCCGGCGTGCAGCCGTCGACCATCGCCGCCTGCTCAAGCTCCACCGGGAGCTGACGGAAGAACGCCGTCAGGTTCCACACGCACAGCGGCAGCGCGAAGGACAGGCTGGGCAGGATCAGCGCCTGATAGGTGTTCATCCAGTTGAAGGATGAGCCCTCACCGAAGTAGTCGCCGGTGAACAGCTTCAGCAGCGGGATCAGCAAGGTGATGCCGGGAAACATCGAGGTGGCGATGATGATCGCCAGCACGATCCCCTTGAACGCGAACCGCAGTCTGGCCAACGCGTACGAAGCAATGATGCCGAAGATCAACGTCAGCAACGTGGTGACGAGCGAGACCACCACCGAGTTCACCAGCGAGCGCAGGAAGTTGTTGCCACCTGCAAACACCTCGGTGAAGTTCTCCAATGACATCGGCCACGGGACCGGTGCGGTGCTGCGTCCCATCGAGGGCAGGCGCAGCGAGGAGATCACCATCCAGTAGAAGGGCAGGATGCAGTACAGGATGATCACCACCATCCCGACGATCCCGGCCACCAGGCCGACCTTCTCCTTGGTGGATCGCTGGGGCTTGCTCAGCCGGGCGACGTCCTGAGTGCTGGTACGGCCGCCCTTGCCGGACAGATCTCCGACTTCGGTGACGGTGCTCATGGCATCGCTCCTGACGTGACGGTGGACTTCTGCAGCCGGGACGCGCGCGCCTGCTTCTTCTGCAGCTTCTTGCGGTCACGCAACGCGTTGACCTCTTCGTCGTTCACCACATCGGCACCCAACAGCCGGACGAAGAGGAAGGCGACCAGCACGATGTAGAGGAACAGCACGATCGAGTACGCCGCGGCCGGCCCGTACCGGCCGGAATTGGCTTCGATGTAGGCGAAGATCGACAGTGTCTCCACCGAATACTTTTGCGGGCCGACCATGCCGTACGGCAGGTCGAACATCCGCATCGTGTCGAGGGTGCGGAACAGCACGGCCACCACGAGGGTGGGCTTCACCATCGGCAGGGTGATCCGGACGAACTGCTGGACGGCAGTGGCGCCATCGACCTTCGCCGCCTCGTACACCTCGGCCGGGATCGTCTGCAGGCCGGCCAGGGTGAGCAGACCGATGAAGGGTGCGGTCTTCCAGACATCGGCCATCACCACGGCCCAGAAGGCCGGCATCGAGTCGGCGAGCCAGAGCACCTTGGTGCCGATGATCTCGTTCATCACCCCGGCCTCGCCGAAGATCAACTTCCACATCAGGGCCGAGACGATCGTGGGGATCGCCCAGGGCACCAAGATGCTGGCCCGGACCAGCCCTCGACCGCGGAACGCCTTGGCCATGATCAATGCCATTGCCACACCGAGCACCGTCTCGAGGATGATGCAGACGAGGGTGAACAACGAGGTGTTGACGAAGGCGTTCCAGAAGCGGTCCATCTCACCGTAGTTGCCCAGGATTTTGTTCTGGCCGGTGAAGATGTTGAAGAAGTTGGTGAGGCCGACGAACTGTTCGGCGTTGCTCACCATGCCGGTCTGCGGGTCCACCCCGTCGTTGCGGGTGAAGAAGGATTCGCGGATGGACGCGATGATCGGAATGCCCACCACGAGCACGATCACGGCCATGGTGGGGCTGATCAACAACCCCGCCAAGCGTCCCTGGCCGTCGCTGAGCGCATTCCTCCTGGGCTTGCCTCGCGCGACCTGGCCGCTGGCCGGGTCGTCCTGCACTGGTTCGACGTGTGACACCTGAGCACCTCCTCGTGCCTTGTCTCTTCTGTTGTGTCTTCCCGTGCCCCGGTCCCCGCCCCGGAGCCGGGTGAGGGCCCGA
>JAKDKP010000478.1 GCA_030453285.1 Propionibacteriales bacterium | reverse complement strand
GTGGGGCGGCGGGGCAACCGTGCGGGCCGTGCCCGACATCCAGATGACGCTGCAGCCGCGCCTCGACGCCGGTGACCCGCCAGACCTGATCGACAATTCCGGTGCCGGCGCCATGGCGGTCGGTCCGCTGGTCACCGGCGGCAAGCTGGCCGATCTCAAGCCGCTGCTGGACGCGCCGAGTGTCGATGATCCGAGTCGCACGATCTCCGACGTGCTGCGGCCCGGAGTTGCCGAGAGCGGCACGTACGAGGGGGTCGTGCGCCACATCGGGTATGCATTCTCGCTGTGGGGCTTCTGGTTCTCCCGGAGCTGGTTCGACGAGCGCGGGTGGTCACCGAGTAGGACCTGGGACGAGTTCTTGAGCCTGTCGGACGAGATCGCGACCAAGGGCAAGCGGGCGCCGTACGTCCATCCCGGTGCACGCGGGGACTATCAGGCGACGGTCGTGCTCAGCCAGGCGGTCAAGCACGGCGGACTGGGCATCGCCCGCGACATCGACAATCTGGCGCCGGAGGCCTGGACGAACGTCTCGGTGATGCGGGCTGCCCAGGAGTGGCAGCAGTACGTGGCCGAGGGTTTCGTGCTGGCCGGCGCCGAGGGGATGGACACTGCGGCTGCGCAGCAGGCCTGGCTGGACGGTCGGGCCGCTGTGCTGCCATGCGGCACCTGGCTGGAGAACGAGATGCGGGGGAAGGTGCCGCCGGCATTCGACATGGTGGTCGCCCCCTTTCCCTCGCTGTCCACGGCCGATGAGCTGCCGTGGACCGCAGTGCACGGCGGGTCCACCGAAACCTTCCTCGTGCCGGCCGAGGCCGCCAATGCACCCGGCGGCATGGAGTTCCTGCGACAGATGTTGAGCAAGGCGGGGGTGGACCGGTTCACCGAGACGACCGGATCGCTGGTGGCGGTGAAGGATGCCGAACTGGACCTGCGTTCGCCCTCGAGCGCCCTGAAGTCCGTTGCGGAGGTGAGTGCGGCAGCTGGCGAGGACGTGTTCGAGCTCAGGTACGCGAGTTGGTACGCGCCTCTGCATGCCAAGGTCCAGGAGATGATCAGCAAGCTGATGGCTGGCCAGGCCACGGCCGACGAGTTCTGCGCGACGATGCAGCAGGCGACCGATCAGGTGCTGGCCGATCCGGAGATCAAGAAGTTCAAACGGTAGTGGTGCCGGGCCGCAACTGGCGCCAGGCAAGGGTGACCATCCACACCGCCATGACGAGCAGGGCGAGGTTGCGGACGACCATGATCACCGAGGCCAGCGGCATGCCGGCGGCGCCGTCGAGGAAGATGCTCGGGTAGAGGATCGGATAGACGAGGTGCGTGAGGACGGCGATCGGCAGCAGGGCGATCGCGAGTCGTCGGGTGACCAGCCGGCGCTGGCCCGAGGGTGCGCGGACCAGCATCAGGGCCAGCGGTCCGCCCAACCAGATCAGGTATTGCGGGCTGAGCGTCTTGTTGGTGATGATCATGATCATCACGATGGCCAGCACCAGCAGGGAGACCCGCCAGGTGTCCATGGTCGGGCAACGGAACCCGCGCACCAGCAGCGCAACAATGATGATCATGCCCAGCGCGGTGGCGACGCTGCTCACCGTGAGCAGGACTCCCACGCCGGGACCGAAGATCTCGAAGGCCTTCCACACCGAGAGATCCACGGTCCACCCGGCGGGGTTGAGCGCTCGGGCCAGCATCAGTGGGGAGGCGAAGAGCGACTCGATCTGCAGTCCCCGGTCACTCTGATAGCTCAGGGGGGACACCGTGCGGTCCCAACCGGAGAGGACAAGGCTGGCCAGGGCAAGGCCGAGCCCGACCACCACGAACCCGACGGTGGTGCCAGGGCGGGTGCGGCCGCGTCGCGTGAGCAGGGCCGGGAACAGCAGCGCAGGCCACAACTTCACCGCCGCACCGACGGCGGCCAGGGCCCCGGCGAGTCTCGGTCGGGTGTGCGACAGCACCAGGGCGGCACCCACCAGCACCGCCGGCAGCATGTCGAAGCGGAAGAACGACAGCGGTCCGATCAGGAAGATGAACAACAGCCAGAAGTCGAGCCCTGCCGTACGACGTCGTCCGGCGCTGCGCCAGATCAACCAGGTGAACAGGCCATCCAGGGCCAGCATCATCACCGCGAAACCGACGATGTAGGCGACCTCGCCGGCCAGCCCGCCCAGGTGGGGGATCTGCATGATCCACAGCACCGGTGTCGGATATTCCGGCATCGTGACGCCGATCCCGTCGGTGCCCATCCGATCCAGCATCCGCCAGTAGTAGAGCGGGTCGCGGAAGATGTCGTTCTCGTACGGGGTGGCGTAGATCAGTCCCATCAGCAGCCGCGACACCGTCCAGGTGAACAGCACCTGCCATCCGTTGCGCATCCAACCGAACAGGCGGTCGGGCAACAGGTGCGAGGGTGCGGGGTGGGAGCTCACCCGGCGATCCTAGTGGTCCGATCGCCGGGGAGACGGAAGGAACGACACGGGTCGCTTCGAGGAGACAACGCGGGGTGTTTACCCTACGTTCACCATGTGGCCATGACTGCGGCCCGGATGAGACAGGAGGACTGCCAACGATGGCAGACGTGACGGCACCAGCAGGAGGGGCACTTCGGCCGCGGCGGCGTCCCAGCCCTCGTACGCTGCGGGAATACTTGATCTTCTTGGCGTTCGTCGCCCCCAACCTGCTGCTGATCGGGGCGTTCACCTACCGCCCGCTGATCGCGAACATTCAGTACTCGACCCTCAACTGGACGCTGGGCTCGCCCTCGGCGACTGTGGTGGGCCTGGAGAACTACGTCCGCTTCTTCTCCGGGCCGGACGCGCGCGTGGTGCTGGGCACGACCGCGATCTTCACCGTCTTCACCGTCGGTGGGTCGATGGTGCTGGGGCTGCTCATCTCGCTGGCGCTGAACCGCGGTCTGCGTGGCACCACCTTTGCCCGATCGGCCGTGTTCGCTCCGTACGTGCTGTCGGGGGTGGGTGTCGGCCTGGTGTGGTTGTTCATCTTCGATCCGGTGTACGGGCTGATCTCCTTCCTTCTCCGCGGGCTCG
>JAKDKP010000477.1 GCA_030453285.1 Propionibacteriales bacterium | reverse complement strand
TCCGGGCGGATGTCCGCGGGCCACAGCAGGATCGCCAGCAGCACCGCGGCGACCAGGACGCCCAGTACCGCCGAGAGCCCGTCGCCAGCGAACCCGGCCCGAATACCGGCCAGCAACGACACCTCGGACGCGGGCCGCGTCGCCGCGGCGGCCCCCGCGCGCCCCCCGGGGGCGGCCGCCCGGGGTGGCTTCACCGCCGTGTTAGCGATTGCGAACACCACACCAGTGACCGACACTGCCGAGAAGGCGCTGCACGTGGCCGCCCTCGGGCAGGCCGCCGGATCCGCACAGGTCGTCCCGATCGGTGCGGTCACCGCCAAGCTCGCCGGCGAGCAACTTGCCGAGCTCGGCCTGATGGCGCGGTCGGCGGCCGGGGTCCGGGTCTTCTCCGACGATGGCAGGTGCGTGGCCGATGCACGGGTGATGCGACGTGCGTTGGAGTATGTCCGCGACTTCGACGGGGTGATCGCCCAGCACGCCCAGGATCCTGATCTTGCTGGTCCGGACGCCTGCTGTCACGAGGGCGAGATCTCCGGACGGCTCGGCCTGCCCGGCTGGCCCGGCGTCGCCGAGTCCGTCATCGTCGCCCGGGATGTGCAGCTCGCCCAGCACACCGGCTCGCGTCTGCACGTGTGCCACGTGTCATCCGCCGAGACCGTCGAGGTGCTGCGCTGGGCGAAGTCGCGTGGCGTCGACGTCACCGCCGAGGTCACCCCGCACCACCTGCTGTTGACCACCGACGAGGTGACCGGCTACGACCCCACGTACAAGGTGAATCCGCCGTTGCGTCCATCCGAGGACGTCGAGGCCGTACGGGCCGGTCTCGCCGACGGCACCATTGACATCGTGGCCACCGACCACGCACCTCATGCCAGGCACGACAAGGAACACGCCTTCGGCGAAGCCGCCTTCGGCATGCTCGGCCTGGAGACCGCCCTCGCCATCGTGATCGAGACCATGATCGACACCGAACGGATCGACTGGTCACGCCTCGTCGAGGCGACGTCGGTGCTGCCGGCCCGGATCGGCCGGCTGGCCGGCCAGGGTGTGCCCCTCACAGTCGGCGCGCCAGCCAACCTGGTGCTGATCGACCCGTCCGCGCGCCGCGTCGTGGATCGGGCCGAGTCACGGTCGCTGTCCCGCAACAACCCCTACCACGGCCGCACGCTCCCCGACCCCGTCGCCCTGACCGTCTGGAACGGCCACATCACCCACCGCCGCTGACCACCCGCCACGATCAACCAGGCTTCGACACGGTCCCAGGTCAATCGTCGAGGGGTTGGCTCTTCCGTACGGTGACCTGCTCGGCAGGCGTCGCCGTATCGGCGGGATCGTCCTCAGCGGCGTCCTCGGGCGGCAGTCGGTCCGGGCCGCCCTGGGAATGGTTGAGGACCCGGATGACTTCACCATTGCGGACGATGCACAGGGTGCCGTCGTCCTGACGCAAGGTGGTGACCCGGAAGCCGACGTCGACGACCTGGCCGGCACCGGTACCGCCGATCTGTTCGAGTTGCACCCAGTCATCCACGCCGACCTGGTCCTCCACCAGCAGGAAGACGCCCGAGACGAAATCCTTGACCACGTTCTGCAGGCCGAAGGCGATCGTGACGCCGACGATCGAGGTGCCCGCCACCAGAGTGGTGATGTTGAAGTCGAGCTCGGTGAGGATGATGAACACGGTGATGATCAGAATCAGCACGGTCACCACGCTGCGGGCAAGGCCAGCCAGGGCGCGGAGGCGTTGGGCGCGGCGGTCGGTGGCCCGACGCTCCGCAGCCTGCTGTTCGGCCTGACGGGCGCCGGGGACGCGAAGTCGTACGGCAGCCTCGTACAACTGTCGGTTCGGGCCGCGAGACCAGGAGGTGGCGAGCTTGTCGATCAGCCGGCAGATCACCATCCGGGCGATCACGGCGACCACGATCAGGAACACGATCCGCAGCGGCGTGAACACCACAGCTTCGGCAAGACTCTTCGGTAGCCAGTCAGGCATCACTCGCACCCCTTTCCGTCTGACACCCTACGCAGGCTCCGAAGGGATCCGTAGGGTGTTGACCATGAGCGACGACACATTCGACAACGAGCAGGTCCCCGACGAGTCCGAGCAGTTGGACCAGATCCAGGAGGGCGACTCGCTGATCGAGCGGAACGTCGCCGATGTGCTGGACGAGGGCTACATCGCTCCCGACGACTGGTCGCCTGGCCAGGGATACGGCAACACCGCAGCAGAGCAGGAGGACGGCGAGACGCTTGATCAGCGGATCAAGCAGGAGATCCCCGATCGCGGGGTTGATGGCCGCGACGAGGACGTGGCCGACATCGACGCGGTGGATCCTGATGCGGAGTGGATCGATGACGAGGTGGGCGACACGCGCGCGGGCCGGTTGGTCGACGTCGGCACCGATGACGGGCTGGATGTCGAGGCCGAGCTGCTCGGCGGAGACGTGGGTGTCGACGGTGGCGCCGCCAGTGCCGAGGAGGCTGCGGTCCACATCATCGGGGAGGACTCCCCGCTCGACGACGACCTGCGCTGAGCCCTCCCGTACGAGCAGGACGTACTCGTACGAGAACGACGAACGGCGGCCCCGCGATGGGGGCCGCCGTTCGCGTCGTGGTGAGGGCTCAGGTCACTCGACGAGTTCTGCCTCGAGGGTGATCTCCACCCCGGAGAGCGCGGCGGAGACCGGGCAGTTCGCCTTGGCCGTCTCGGCGGCGGTGGCGAAGTCCTCCGCGCTCAGGCCGGGAACCGCGGCCTTCACCTTCAGCGTGATGCCGGTGATACCGGTCCCGGGCTGGAAGGTCACTTCGGCGCTGGTGTCGACGGTCTTGGGCGCGGTGCCGGCCTGGGCGAGACCGTGGGACAGGGCCATCGAGAAGCAGGTGGAGTGGGCGGCGGCGATCAGCTCCTCGGGGCTGGTCACGCCGTTGGCCTCCTCGGCCCGGGCGGGCCAGTTGACGTCGAAGGTGCCGGCACCGGACGAGGCAAGCTCGACGGTGCCCTTGCCCTCCATCAGCGAGCCTTCCCAGTGGGCATTGGCGGTACGGGTGGTG
>JAKDKP010000476.1 GCA_030453285.1 Propionibacteriales bacterium | reverse complement strand
GCCCGCAGGTTGGCGGCCTTGATCAACAACCCCAGTCGGTGACCGCGATGATCGCCGTGCACCAAGGTGTCCTCCTGGAAGGCGGCAGCGGGTTTGTCCAGCGGATGGTCGATGTCGGTGTAGGCGACCAGGGCGCCGGTGGCACGGTGTCGAGCCACCGTCGAGATTCGGGTGCGCCCGGCATCGATCGCCCGTTGATCATTGCGCCGTACGCGGTCGACATCCCATCGTTCCGGCTCGGACTCGAGACCGGCTGTCGGCACATCGATGCTCATCCGCGCATAGAGCTCGGCCAGGTCGGCGACCAGTTCGTCGGGTGAGGGACCGGCCCAGGTGAGGATCTCGTACGCGGTGTCGGCCCGAGCATGGGCGTGCTCCAGGTGTTGATCAAGACTGTCGCGAGCCGCCGCCACCACCAGGGTGCTCTGGCGTTCGGCCTGCTCAAGGGTGAACCCTTCGCCGAGCAGGAAGTCGGTCATCGCGTCGCACGGCAGGAGACCAACTCCCGAGGCCGGCGTCAGGGTCTCGGTGCCGTCGGTCGGCAGACGGTGGCCGGTCCAGGACTGGGCCACCGTACGACCTTCGGCGCGGACACGTTCGGCCAGCTCGTTCCACAGCGGCGTCAGCACGGCTCGCATGTCGGCGTCGGGATCGGCAGTCAGATCGATCTGGGCCAGGGTCGTGTTGTCCTGTTGTGGCAGGACGGCCGATGCGTCGCCGACCACGCGGCCTTCATCGGCGGCGGACAGCCAGATCTTCCGTCGATCGGGGCTGTCGCGCATCTTCGAGGCCAAACTCTCCGCAGAGTCGGACAGGTCATCGTGGCCGTGCAGGTGGAGCTGCTCGCGACGATGCAGGTTGGCCGCGGCGGCAACCTGCGCGCTGGGCCGACCCTGCTCGAAGAACTGACTGATCACCGTGATGTCCATGCCTGTCATCCCATCGGTTCAGGCGCATCCGCGGCAAACAGATATCGCGTGGTGCGGATCGGTACAGCTGCGGACCGTCGCTGGATTCTTGTCGGGGAGTGCGAGAATGGCTCCGTGAGTGACGAGATTCCGATTGGTAGCCCGCCTGTACCCCCTGGTCGCCATGCCGCGCCGGGTGGTTGGTATTCCGATCCCGCATCCCCGGGACAAGAACGCTACTGGGACGGTTGGCAGTGGTCGCGTCAGACGCGCCCAGCCGAAGGGCCGCCACCGGGCGCCCCTGGACCGCAGTCGTACGGCCAGCCGGGGTACGGACAGCAAGGCCCCGGGTACGGGCAGCAGCCCGGCTACGGTCAGCCTGGATACGGAATGCCCGGCGCGAATCCGTACGCGCAGCAATCCCTCTCGGGCAAGGCGTTCGCGACGGCTGATGGTGTGCGCCTGGCGGGGTGGTGGCACCGATTCGGCGCGGTGATGATCGACGGGATCCTGCTCTCGATCGTGCAGATGATCATCCTGTTGCCCATCTACATTCCAGTTGTGCAGCGCATGCAACAGATTTTTGCCCAGATGTTCGCCGACATCGAGGCGGGGCGAGAGCCCACGCAGGTGGTCACCTCGGACATCTACTCCACCAGCGATCAGGTGATCATGTCAGTTGCCACGATCGTCCTGATGGCGGCCTACAACGTACTGATGCTGAAGTTCCGCGGCGCCACGGTCGGCAAGTTGATCACCGGGCTACGTGTGGTGCCGGTTGATCAGGGTCACGCCCCCCGAGGGTTGTCGTGGAGTTCTGCGGTTCTGCGCGCCTTGGTCTGGACCGCGCCGTCCATCTCCGGATGTCTGTATCTGTTGCAGATCGTTGACGGGCTCTTCCCCGTCTGGCAGAGCAAGCGGCAGTCCTTGCATGACCTGGCTGCCAAGACCCAGGTGGTACGCAGTCGCTGATCAGCCGCGGTGCAGTTGACCCAGTCGTACGAGATCGTCGATCGGATCAGTGACTCCATCGCAGTCGAACCCGAGGAACCGGCGCCTGATCTTGCGCTTCTCCGCCTCGCCCCAGCCGTCGAGCAGCGCCGTCAGAGCGGCGGTGTCGGTGAGGTCCAGCAGGCGGTCCACCTCGTCGGGGTTGGCGCCGTCGACCACCGCCAGCAGGGCGGCCATCACGGTGACGAAGCCGTGGCGGTTGATCTCCACGTTGCCGTACGTGGAGGAGTCAGCCCAGGCGTGGTGCAGACCGCCGGCCACCTTGAAGGGGAGGTCGGCCTCGACCAGTACGCGCAGTTGATCATGGAGGGTGATGCTGTTGGGGCCTGCCGGATCGTCGCTCGTCCTGATCATGCCGGACAGGCCTTCTGCCTCGACGGTCTCCAGTGCACGTTCCCAACCGTGATGGGCGGGAAGCTCCACGAAGACGCCGACGTCACTGGGTAGCTCACGTGCTGCCGCGACGACTCGGGCGGCATTGCCCGCAAGGTCGCTCAGGTCGCGGAGTGGCGACTCGACGGAGACGATCGTCAAGTTCTCGAAGGTGCGACCGGTCAGGGACACCAAGCCGCCAGCGCCGGTCGTGTTGACGGCCTGGACGTCCACCGGACCAGCGCCGAGATCGCCGAACGCGCGGTCCACCGCTGCGAGTTGATCGTCTGGCACCACCAAGGGTCCGACTGCCTCGGCGTACCACGCCTGCCGGTGCTCGAGATGTTCGGCCGCTGCCTGCTCCGCCGATGCTTCGGCCGGCGGCAGCATCACTGCGTCATCAATCAGTCCCGCCCACAACGCATCCATGCCCGCAGGCTACCCAAGCCCCATGCGAGCCGTTGGGCTGCTCGCGGACGACCGTGTCGAAGCCCACCTCGTGAAGGATGGGGCCATCCCGTCACGGCTGGACGAATGCACGTTGGCTGAGTAGGGAGGCCGTTCACGGCCGACTGTGTCGAAACCAATCACGGCATCCACCCAGGAATGCGACCCTCCACAAGGCTGCCCGATATACGCATAGTCAAACCTTGTGGACAACCCGGCCACATTCCAGCACATCATCCACAGATTCTCACACCACCGGCGATTGTCAGTGCCGGACATTAATGTAAGGACATGACCAGCACCGCCAGCCT
>JAKDKP010000475.1 GCA_030453285.1 Propionibacteriales bacterium | reverse complement strand
ACACCCTGGCGTTGGCTCCCCGGGTGGCCGTCGCGTACGAGCGGAACACCGAGACCAATGCGCGGCTCGAGGAGGCCGGCATCGAGGTGCTCGCCTTCTCCGGCGGCGAACTCGGCTCCGGCCGCGGCGGCCCGCGCTGCATGTCGTGCCCGGTGCTGCGCGATCCCGTCTGAGGCGTCAGCCCCGGCTGTCGATGGCGTCGAGCACGCGGTCGGGGTGGTCGGTGGTCAGGGCGGTCAGCCCGAGGTCGAGGGCGGCCCGGATGTCGGCGGGCTCGTTGACGGTCCAGACGTGACATTCGTGCCCGGCATCGACGATGCGGTCGGCCAGCGTCGGATCGGCCTGCAGCATCTGGGCGCTGGCACCGATCGCGATGTCGGAGGTGACGCCCTCGTACGGCCACGCCTGCGTCGATGCGATCAGGTACGTCAACGGCAGGGACGGCACCGACGCGCGCATTCTGGCCAGGCCGCTCGGATCGAAGGTGATCATTCGGACCGGAGCACCGTCGGCATCCCAGCCGAAGTCGGTGAGCAGGGCCGCCAATGCGTCCTCCACCTCGGTGTCTCGGGGGACGGGATGCTTGTTCTCCACCGCCAGGTGGACATCCACTCCATCGGCCCGCGCGTCCCGGACCAGTTCGAACAACCGGCGCAGCGAGGTGAACTGGCGGTCCTCGTCGGTGAGCCTGTTCAGGTCGGTCCGCCAACGACCGAAGTCGATCCGCGCCAGATCGGCGAGCGTGAAGTTGATCATGGGTTCGTCGATCCCGGCGGTCCGTTCCAGGCCCGCATCGTGCAGGCACCCCAGCTCGCCGTCGGCGGTGAAGTGCACATCGCATTCGATGCCGAGGCGTGCGTCACGCTCTCGGGCAAGGTCGATCGCGGCGGTGAACGCACCGATCGTCATCTCTGGATGCGGCCCGGAGAATCCGCGATGGGCGAACACCTCCACGACACTGTTGATCTTGTCCTTGCCTATGTTGATCATGGCTCCATCCTGCCCCAGCCCAGAG
This sequence comes from Propionibacteriales bacterium, assembly GCA_030453285.1. GTDB lineage: Bacteria > Actinomycetota > Actinomycetes > Propionibacteriales > Propionibacteriaceae > Carbonicoccus. Next base: position 2,046 of record JAKDKP010000475.1, on the reverse strand, counting down.
CCGGGCACCAGACGGTCGGCGCGCCGGTCTGCGGGTGAGACTCAGCCGAGAACCTCTTCGCCGGCAATGCGCTCGAAGATCAAGCTCGTCTCGGCGTGGGTGACACCGGCGATGGAGGTCAGCCGGTCGAGGACGAAGTCGCGCAGGTCGTGCGAGCTGGCGACGCTGACCTGCACCAGGAAATCGGTCTCGCCCGCGACGTGATAGGCCGCGATCACCCCGGGGATGGTGGCCACCTGTGCCCGGAATCGATCCATCTCGGCGCGGACATGCCCGGAGAACCGGAGCGCCACCATGGCCTGGATCGGCCGGCCGACGGCGGACAGATCGACCTCGGCGTGGACGCCGGTGATCACCCCGGCCGACCGCAGCGCGCGGATCCGACCGTTGCACGTCGACTCGGCCACGCCCACCCGGCGGGCCAGCTCGGCATTGCTCATCCGTCCGTCGCGGAGCAACAGGGTGAGCAGGTGTCGATCGGTCTCGTCCACCCGGACCGGCGGTATCGCCGCCGCCGGAACCGACCGACGAACCTTCGAGCGAGCGTGGCGTTCCTGAGCCATGCCAACAGGATCCACACCCCTGGCGGTCATTGTCGAGGAATCCACTGAATCGTTGCCCTTTCCGTACGGATTTCGCATCATCGGCACATGAAGACCACCGTCGCCCCCGACACAACGGCCGTGCATGCCGGGCGTGAAGATCTGGCCGCCCTCGGCACCCACGTCCCGCCGCTGGACACCTCCAGCACCTATCCCCTGCCGTCGGTCGAGGCCGGTGGTCAGGCGTACGAGCAGATGGCCACCGGCGGTCGCCCCCGTCCCGGTGACTCCCTGGTCTATCAACGACTCTGGAACCCCAACGTCGACCGCTTCGAGACTGCCCTGGCCGCGATGGAGGGCGCCGATGAAGGGGTCGCGTTCGCGTCCGGGATGGCCGCGATCAGCGCCTGTCTGCTGGCCAACGTCGCTGCCGGAAAGCCACACGTGGTCGCGGTGCGGCCGCTGTACGGCGGCACCGACCACCTCCTGGCGACCGGGCTGCTCGGCACTTCCGTCACCTGGGCCACCCCCGACCAGGTTGCCGATGCCGTACGGGAGGACACCGGCCTGGTCGTGGTGGAGACCCCGGCCAACCCGACTCTCGACCTGGTCGACATCGCCACGGTCGTGGCGGGCGCGCGCGACGTCCCGGTGCTGGTCGACAACACCTTCGCCACTCCGGTGCTGCAGCAGCCACTCGCGCTGGGGGCGATGCTCAGCGTGCACTCGGCAACGAAGTTCATCGGCGGGCACGGCGATCTGCTGGGCGGGGTGGTGGCCACCTCGGCCGAGTGGGCGATCCGGCTGCGGCAGGTCCGGGCGGTCACCGGCGGGCTGTTGGCACCGACCAGCGCACTGCAACTGCATCGGGGACTGCAGACCCTGCCCGTCCGGGTGCGTACCCAATCCGAGCACGCCCACAAGGTGGCCGATTGGTTGGGGTCCCACCCGCAGATCGCGTCGGTGTCGTACCCGGGACTGTCGGCCTGTGATCCCACTGGCCTGGTCGGCCGCCAGATGAGCGGTCCGGGATCGGTGCTGGCGCTCTCCCTCGCCGGCGGCTATGACGCTGCCGCGACGGTGGCCGAGTCCTGCCGACTGATCGTGCACGCGGTCTCCCTGGGTGGGGTGGACACCTTGATCCAACACCCCGCCGCGCTCACCCATCGACCGGTGGCGCCCGAGGCCCGGCCCGACGCGGGGCTGCTGCGGCTGTCGGTCGGGTTGGAGGATCCCGCCGATGTGATCGCCGATCTGGCTCAGGCACTTGACCGCCTGTGACCTCACCGGTGCGCAGATTCGGCTGACCTGCGGCGGGCTACCCTTGTCGGCGTGCCTCTGACTGCCCCGCTGCCGCGCCGTCCTCGGCGGCGGTTGGGCGCCGCCGTGATGGCGCTGACTCTCGCCCTGGCTGCGGTGATCGCCCCCGTACCGCCGGCCCTGGCCGCGCCACCGGAGTGGTCGCCCACGATGTGCCTGAGCTTCGAGCCGAACGATCCCGCCG
>JAKDKP010000474.1 GCA_030453285.1 Propionibacteriales bacterium | reverse complement strand
CACAACACTAGGTGGAATCCGGTGACGCACTCGCACGCCCACACCGATGAGCCGCTGAAACCTGCCGCCGAACGTCGGCAGCGCAAGGCCCTGCGCACGATGGTGCTGGTGTTGGTGCCCATCGCGATCTGGACCGTGGTGGCCATGATCGTGATGTGGCCGGGCAACATCGATGACCACATCCAGAACGACAGTTCCACCTATTCCGTGCCGGGACTGACCACGCCGACCGGCACGTTGACCAGCGTGATTGATCATCCGTGTGAGGTGGGGACGACCGGGTCGGTGCCGGGTCGGGAGACGATGTGCGCCACCGGGCAAGTCACCATCGACGAAGGTCCAGAGGTCGGCACGTCGGTCGAGGTGCAGTTCAACAACGCGCACTGGCAGTCCGGCATCGAGACCGGCGACAAGGTGAAGTTGATGCGGGCGCCGGGGGCCGAGGGGGAGCCTGCGTCCTATCAGTTCGCCGACTTCGAACGGACCACCCCGTTGATCTTCTTCGGTGTCCTGTTTGTGGTCGCCGTGGTCGCGGTGGCCCGCTTCCGTGGCCTGATGGCGATCATCGGTCTGGTGTTTGCGGGGTTCGTGATCATCCAGTTCGTCTTCCCGAGTCTGGTGGCCGGGGCCGATCCGACCCTGACCGGGCTGGTCGGCGGGTCGGCGATCATGTTCGTGGTGCTCTACACCGCCCATGGGTTCACCGCCCGTACGACCACGGCCCTGTTGGGCACCCTGTTCGGGTTGGGTGTCTCGGCGGCGTTGGGCTGGTGGGCGACGGACTGGGCGCATCTGACCGGCGTGTCCTCGGAGGAGGACTACCTGCTGGCGGCCAGTGCACCGGATCTGAAGTTGACCTCGGTGGTGATCTGCGGGGTGATCATTGCCGGACTCGGGGTGTTGAACGATGTCACGATCACCCAGGCCTCGGCGGTCTGGGAGTTGGCCAACAATGGCGTACGGGATCCTCGCAGGCTGTTCGTGTCAGGGATGCGGATCGGACGGGACCACATCGCCTCGACCGTCTACACCATTGCGTTTGCGACCGGCGGCGCATCGCTGGGAGTGCTGCTGTTGATCACCGTCTCCCAGCAGCCGCTGGGGCAGGTGGTGCAGTCCGAGCTGTTCTCGGCCGAGATTCTGCGTACGGTGGTCGGCACCATCGGACTGGTGCTGGCGGTACCGCTGACCACCGCGGTCGGAGCAGTCGCCGTGGCCGTTGGCAGCTCTGGTCGTACGACGACCCTCGGCGATGATCAGGATGGAGCTGACGACGCCGAGGATGACATGTCTCGGCAGCGCCGGGACGAGGACGCGACGACTGTTGATCATGAGCCCGCCCTGGATGCCGGCCAGGCGCCGCCGCACCAGGGGGTACCCACCGATGAGGACACCGGGCTGGTGCATCTCGGGCACAGTGATCCCCTCCGTTGGCAGGGCCAGGAACCACATCGAGGCGATTGAGACCCGGGTGAGCCGCAGGCTCGCCCGACAGGTCTGCACCGCGCCAATCCACGGTTTTCCGTTGTCTGGACGCTAGAGTGGAGCGACCTGCAGGACTACTGAAAAGGATTCCCATGAGCAAGAAGGAACTTGTTGAGGCCATCGCCAAGGGCGCCGAGCTCAGCCAGGCTGACGCCGAGCGCGCCCTGACCGCCGTCTTCGGTGCGATCACCGATGGTGTCGCCAAGGGCGACAAGGTGGCCGTCCCCGGCTTCGGCACCTTCGAGAAGCGGGATCGCGCCGAGCGCACGGGCCGCAACCCCCGTACCGGCGAGGAAATGACCATCGCCGCGACCTCGGTCCCCGGCTTCAAGGCCGCCACGCAGTTCAAGAAGGCTGTCGCTGGCTGATCGAGCCCCGCAGAACTGAGATGAGGGTGGCCCCGCTCCCGCGGGGCCACCCTCTGCTGCGCCTACGCCAGCGCCGATCTGGTGGGGAGGTGCGGTGCGAAGAAGGTGGGTCCTGGCCCCCACCCTGACGCCGACCCGACGGGAAAAGTTGCACCGCTGCCCGATGTTGCAGCAGGGGTTGATCATCACCTGTGCCTGGCTAACGTGGGCTGCGCCGTTGAACGACTCGACAACGCACCTCACCAGGTGCAGGTCAGGAGGAACAATGACGAAGATCAAGCGCACTGCAGGAATCATCGCAGCGAGTGCTGCACTTGCCACAGGTGCACTGGCTCCGGTTGCTGCTCACGCCAACGACACCAGCACCACCGACATCGGTGGCACCATCGAGACACCGAACTTCACGATGACCGCGGAGAACCCCCGCAAGGTGGACAACCTCAAGATTGTCGACGTGACCACCTGCGCCACCAACGTTCAGCCCGGTGAACCTGTTCGGGTGTCCTGGGACTCGTGGACCCTCACCAACGTTGATGGAGAGTCCGTCAGGGCAGGAGCGTACGAGGGCGGCACCGATGCCACCGACTACCCGTACGGTGACAACGCCACCAGGAACGGAGAAGACGACAACGCGCGATACCTCTCCGACGGCGAATGTGCCACGGGGGCCATCGGCTTCAGCGACGAGGGCTTCACCAAGGAACTCGCCTTCAACAGCTCGCCGGACGATTCCGCCACCTGGCGCTTCGACAGCTGACAGCACGAACCCAACGGGGCGGGCCACTCACGTGGCCCGCCTCGTTCTGTGCGTGATGAGCAATCCGGAGGCCGCTCCGGTGCGAACGCCCAGTGTCAACCACACCGTGATCACTGATGATCAACCCCCCAGCCCAGCGACCGCACCACTCACGTCGGCAGGCAGCACCTCAGCCTCAAGATCACCAACGTGGAGTGCCAGGCCCTCAAGATCAACACCCCGACCGCGGCTTCCAAGATCAACAGCTCCGACTCGGCACCCGCCCTTTGATGAGGCCATTGCTCCCACCGGCCCCACGAACGACCCATCGATGCCTGAGAAGCCTTCTGACGAAGAAGAACGCATGTCGAAACCGACATGGCGTTGACCGTCGAAGAACGGGCCCAGGCTGACCTGCCTCTCTCCCGAACACCGCCCAGTGTCGGGGCGATCGCGAACCCAAGGGACACGCGTACCAAG
>JAKDKP010000473.1 GCA_030453285.1 Propionibacteriales bacterium | reverse complement strand
CACCGGCCGCACTGGCGGCCGGTGGTGTGCTGGTGTCCGATGCTGTCGCGCCGCGGTTCACCGTGCTGGCCGATCCGCAGGGCAACAAGGTGTGCGTGTGCACCCAGATCGGCCGGAGCGACTGAGGTCCACCATTGGTGATCACTCGGCCATCCCGAGCGGCGCCGAGGGGTGTTCGTTCCGCGCGGCTATGCACCGCGACGGTTGGTGAAGCGCAGGTAGTAGCCGTCCGGGTCGGTGACCCGGAAGTCGGTCAACCCCCAGGGTCGCTCCTGCAGCTCGTCGGTGAGCACGACGCCGGCCGCCACCACCTGATCATGAACTGCGCGTACGTCGCCGACCTCGATCACGATCTCGGCCCCGGAGGGGATCGATCGCTGTTCGGGTGGTACGGGGTCGGCCTCGGCCAGACCGAGTTGCACCCCGCCGTACAGCAGGGTGGCGTAGCGCGGGTGGTCAGTGCGTCCACGCAGTCTGAACCCCAACCGTTGGTAGAAGCCGATGGCGCGGTCAAGATCGGCCGGGAACAATTCGATCCGCAAGGAGGCGTCCATGCGGAGCGATGCTACGCCGGCTCTCAGTACGCCGTCAGCGCCACATCCCCCGATGGTCGGTCAACAGGTCCCCCGGCAGTAGGCGTCCGCGCATGATCAACTGGTGACTGACCACCACGGTGAGGGCCTGGGCGGCGAGCAGCCCGATCAGCACGATGATCTGCGCCGCGGCCGCCTGGACCGGTGACCCGCCGCCGAGCAGCACACCGATGAAGGCGCCGGGCAGGGTGACCACACCAACGGTCCGGGTCTGGTCGAGGCCAGGGAACAGTGACTCGGGGCGGTGCCGGGCGACCATCAGGTCAATGGCCTCGCGGGGCGGCAGCCCGATCGCCAGCCCCGCCTCGAACCGGCCGTACTCGTCGCGCAGTACCGCGAAGGACCGACGCACCGACAGCGAGTGCCCAGTCATCGTGCCACCGATGATGATCCCTCCGATGGGGATGATCGAGGCCGGGGTGAGCGGTGCCACGCCCGAACCGATGATGATCAACAGCACCGGCAGCACCCCGGCGGCCAGCGCCAACGCCGTCCACGGCCATCGTCGGCCGACCTCGGTACGGCGAGCTGCGGTGAGAGTGGCGATCGAGAACATCACCAGCACCACCAGCAGAGCCAGGACAAGACTCTGCAGTGCCGCCGTGATCACCACGGCGGCGATCGCGAGTTGGAGGACCGCTCGCAATGCGGCGGTGATCATTGGTCGGCCCAGCCCCAGACGGCCGACCTGGTTGGCGAGCAGCGCCATCGCCAACAGCGCGACCACGGCGATGACCAGGCGCAGGTCGAGGGTGGAGGTCACCGGGGCAACCTAACCGAGTCCGTGGTCCATCGGCGTCATCGGCCGATCCGGCGACGCGTCAGGTGCAGCCCGGGTGCTCGGGCGCGATACTTTCCGTCGCGCACCCTGAGCACCATGGTCGGCGACATCCACCCCTGGGACGGCTTGTGCAGGAACCAGCCCCCGCCAAGGCTGACCCCGGCATGGGCCGGCAGGGCAGCCTCGCTCCGCCACACCAGAACCGTGCCCACCTCATCGTCCTGGCCGCCGGGTCCGGTGGAGGTGGACAACCAGTCGTCGAAGGTGTCCGGTTGCATCCACTCCTCGGCCGCACCGGGCACCCCGGCAGCCCCCATCACCGCGCCGAAGCAGTTGGGTCCGCTGCGGTGTGGGAAGGTGCCGGCGATCATCCGGGCGCCGGGCAGAACGGCCGTCGCCTGACGCCACTGGGCCGGAGTCACCTCGGTGTGTCTACTGCGTGGCCGGCCCCGTTCCACCCGGCGTACGGTGCGTTGTTGATCATGGTCGAGTCGCTTGCTCGGCCAGCGGTGTGGGGTCGGTTGTCCGTGCCGTACGGCTTCGGGCAACGACCGAGCGGCTCGGCGGTCCAGCCACACGATCACCTCGTCCGGTGCGGACCGGTACAGCTCGAAGGAGTCAAGGACTTCGAACGTCATGGCAGCGCGACCATCGGGCCACCCGTGCGTTGCGGCCAGATCGGCGGGCACGACGAACGGCTGCGGCTCGGGCATCAGCCAACCTCGCCAGGCCTCCACCAGATCGTCGGAGACCTCGATCCCCAACACATCCATGGGCCCTCCCTGTGAGGCGATGTCCATCCCGCATGATCGATGACGAGCCGATGATCAACCTGGAGCGCTGGTGATTCAGGCGTGGTCGGCGCGTTGCCGGGGCGGCAGCGCACAGGCCGGGGTGCCACCGGGCATGCGGTAACGGTTGTGGGCGATCACCTGGTACGCCAGGCCGGCGAGTCGGCGTACCACGGGCAGCGTGAGCTGGGTGCCGAGCAGTCGGCGCGGGCCGCTGCGGTGCTTCAACCAGGCCGCGAACGCCTGCGCCCCACCAGCCTGGGTCCCGTCGGCGGCCACCCAGACAACCTCGCGGTTGCAACGCTCGGGATCGACGCCCAAGGTGGCGAGATCGAGGTGCTGCCAGGCGGCGACGACCGGATCGGACGCGTCGCGGTTGAGGCGATCGGCGAACCAGGTCGCTGAGGTCGTACAGAATCCGCAGTCGCCGTCGAAGATCAGATGTGGCCGCATGCACCAAGGGTATCGGCCCACCCGCCGGCCATCGCCGACGCTGCGTAGACTCGCGGCGTGGCGGGCCGGATTGTGGATGAAGACGTGGTGACGGTGCGTGAGCGCGCCCGCATCGACGAGGTCGTCGGGTCGTACGTCCACCTGCGCAACGCCGGCGGCGGCTCGATGAAGGGGCTGTGCCCCTTCCACGACGAGAAGACCCCCAGTTTCCAGGTCACCCCGTCACGCGGACTGTTCTACTGCTTCGGCTGCGGCGAGGGCGGTGATGTGATCACCTTCGTCCAGAAGATCGACAACCTGTCCTTCGCCGAGGCCGTCGAACGCTTGGCCGACAAGGTGGGGGTGGTGCTGCGGTTCACCGAGGGCACCGGGCCGCGCGTCGAACCCGGGCTGCGGATGCGGCTGTTGGAGGCGCACACCCTGGCCGCGGACTACTTCGCCGAGCAGCTCACCTCG
>JAKDKP010000472.1 GCA_030453285.1 Propionibacteriales bacterium | reverse complement strand
GATGCTGCCGGGGGGTTCACGATCAGCGCTCCAGGCCACGATCCTCGACTGGGCTCACTGGCGAGGACGAGCGGTGAGCTGATGGTGCACCGTCACCGGCGCCGGGCCGTCGTCCGCCAGCCTGATCGGTATCTGAAGGTGCTGCGGATGGATCGGGCTCGCCGAGTAGCCGATCTGTCCGTACGGGGCGCCGAGCTCGCCGTTGGTGGCGGCTGGTCGGCGCCACGGGTGCTGGCAGCCGAGGCCGACACCGTCACCTTCTCCGTCCTTGCGGGCGTGAGTCTGCATGCCCTGGGCCGCACTGCCGCCCCGGCCGTCTGGCGACAGATCTGGGCACGGTTCGCCGACCGGTGGGGGGAGCTGATCAGTCAGCCGACCCCCGGGCTGCCGTGGCACACCGCGGAGGACGAGGTGGCGATCCTGCGGCGGTGGATCCACCTGACCGAATCGTACGAGGCCCTGCCGCCGGAACTGTCTGCCGGCTTGTCCCAGCGGATCGACACGGTCGCTGCCCGGTTGATCGACGGGAGGGCCGCCGCCCTGGCGCCCAGTCATCGCGACCTGCACGACAAGCAGGTGCTGGTCGATGATGATCACCTTGGCCTGTTGGACTTCGACACCGTCGCCGCGGCCGAGCCGGCTCTCGATCTGGCCAACCTGCTGATGCATGTCGAGTTGCGTCACGCCCAAGGCGTCTGGTCGCCCGAGCACGCCGCGATTGCCGGCGCCGCCGTACGGGAAACGGCACGTCGCTGTGCTGTCAGTCCCGAACGGATGGCGGCCTACGCCGACGCCACCCGGATCCGGCTGGCCTGTCTGTACGCGTTCCGCCCTGCTCATCGACCGTTGGCGTTGGCCTGGCCAGCGGCATCGTCGGCACCCAGTAGAGCCGCTTCTCCCCCACGGCCTGCTCGAACAGGCCGCCGGCGTCCTCGATGATGCGACGGGAGGCGACGTTGTCGGGGTCGCAGGTGACAAGGGCGCATTCGATCCCCAGTTCCAGCGCGTACGGCAGCGCTGCGGCCAAGGCGGCACGCGCGTGTCCCTGTCGCCGGGCGGACGGCCGGATCCAGTAGCCGATGTGTCCGCCGAGGCGGCGCAGCCTGCTGTTGAGCCGGTACCGGATGCTGAGCCGGCCCAGGAAGGTGTCGCCGTCGACCCACCACAGGGTGGTGTTCGGCACGAACATCTCCGGCAGCGGGGCTCCGGGGCGGCTGTGGCTGATCACCTCGTCGACGTAGCGGGCGAACCGATCCGGATCGGCGAGCTGGTCCGCGTCGTCCACGTACGGCGACAGCCAGTCGTTCTGATCGGCCATCGCCTCAATGAAGGAGGCGTGGAATCGGACGTCGGGGATCACCAGTTCGGGCATGGATCCACCCTAGGCTGCGGCCTCGGGGGAGGTCGGCAGATTTCTGGTGCGGCCGAGCCGAGTCAGCAGAATGCCGACGCACGCCAGGGCGTGAATCCCCGCCATGATCAGGATGGTGGGACGAACGCCGAACTCGGTCCCCAGCCAGCCTGCGGCGAAACCCGCCACCGGCATCGTGCCGAAGTTGACCACCTGCGTGGCGGTGACCACCCGACCCATCAACTGCGACGGTACGTACCGCTGACGCCAGGCCGCCCGGATGACGTTTCCGGCCACGACGCCCAGGCCCACCAACACCAGGCCGGTGACGGTGAGCGCCACCAGGCGACCATCGGTCGGGATACCGATCAGCACGGCCGAGGGTCCGGCCACGAGCAGAAAGACCGTCGAGGCCCGACCGGTCCCGATGCGCCGCGCGACGGCGGTGGCGCACAGGGATCCAAGCAGGCCGCCGCAACTGCCGATCATCATCACCACACCAACCGCCCCCGGCGTCAGACCGAGACCGCGGACGAGGTGAAGCACCAAGAGCGAGGTGTAGCCGGTCAGGCCGAGGTTCGAGATGCCGCCGATGATGGTGAACGTACGAAGCACCCGGTCGTGGACGACGAACCGGACCCCGGCCGCGATCCTGCTCACCAGGGTGCCCGATTCTTCTGGACCAACTGCGGTGATGCGGTCGGCCGGGCGAATGCGCCACAGGCACAGGGCCGAGACGAGGAAGCCGACGACCCCAGTCAGCAATCCACCCGAGGCCGAGAGACGTTGCGCGAGGAATCCGGCCAAGCCGGGGCCGGTGATCTGCATCACCGATTCGGTGCCGATGAGCCGCGCATTGGCGGTCTCCAAGCCACGGTCGACCACGATCATCGGGATGATCGACACGTACGCGGTCCGGAAGAAGACGGTGGCGACGCCCCCGCAGAAGGCCACCGCGATCAGGTGGAGCGGGTTGAGCCAGCCCAACCACCATGCCACCGGCACGGTGAGCAGCGTCACTGCCGACACCAGGTCGGCGACGATCATCACTGTTCGCGGACGCATCCGGTCCACCCAGGCGCCGGCCGGCAGACCGATCAGCAACCACGGCAACCAGGCCAGGGCGGTCAGCGCCCCCATCAGTCCGGGGCCGGCATCAAGCTCCACCACGGCCAACAGCGGCAACAGAACGCCCGTGGTCGCGCTGCCCAGAACGCTGATCCCCTCACCGAACCAGAGCAGGCGGAAATTGCCCGATCCCACGCCGGCCAGAGCACGGCCGGCCGTACGGGTGGTCACGTCCGGCGTCACGGATGGTCGACTCATCGGCTCAGGGTTGGGAGGGGAAGCCGCGGGTGAAGACGTGGATGCTCTCGCGCTCCTGCCCGTCCTCGGGAACCTCACGGCTCTGCCAGCGAACAAGGACGTCGCGCATTTCGACCGACAGTTCACGAAGCTCGGCGGGGGTGAGTCGGACCCACATCTGGCTGGTGAAGGCGGCATCGTCCCACTCGCCAGCAGAGTCGGCGTTGGCGAGCCAGTCCCGGGCGCGTTCGAACTGGCGTTGCAGGGCCAGCGCCTCAGCGGCATGGGCGGCGCTGACCGCACCGGCGTCACCGGCAAACTCGGCTCGTGACCATCGAACTCGGGCGTGGACCAGTCGCCACCAGCGTTCGCGCCGGTCCTTGGCGAGCTCGGGTGCCTCCTCGACCAGTCCGGCCGCGCT
>JAKDKP010000471.1 GCA_030453285.1 Propionibacteriales bacterium | reverse complement strand
GCGGATCCCTTCTGCCCAGCCAAGGAGGCCAACCCGACGAGCAGGAAGGACAGCGTCACCCCGACGACGGTCAAAACGATGGCCTGCACCATGCTCAGGCCGAAGCCCAGCACGTACCCGCCCCAACTCACCGCCAGGACGGCAATGTTGGCCGCACACCAGGGCCAGAAGAGGCTGCTCGGTCGGCCCTTCCGTTCGGACTCGGCGATCACGTCGATGCCGTGGGTCTCGATGCGCAGCGCCGAGGCGTTGGTCACCGCCCGCGCGTCGTCGCTGACGTTCGTGCTCATGATCGATCTCCTGCCCGCCTGGGAATGATGCCGCGATCTTCGCACGTCCCCGAACCGGCGATCCGCGATCCGCCCCACCGTGGGCAACCTGCGGAGGGAGCGGCGGCCGACTGGGACAACTAGTGTGGTGCCGGTGACCGAAGACCTCTTCGGGGTGACCACCCCGACCCCCGCACCGGCAGCGCCCACCGGCGGCAGCCTGAGCGGCGCCGAGCATTCCCAGACCCCGCTGGCAGTCCGCCTGCGACCCCGCACGGTTGACGAGATTGTCGGCCAGCAGCACCTGCTCGGTCCCGGATCGCCACTGCGTCGGCTGGCCGAGGGCACCGGTGCGATGTCGGTCTTCCTGTGGGGGCCACCGGGGGTGGGCAAAACCACCATCGCTTCGGTGGTCAGCCGGGCCACCGACCGCAAGTTCGTCGAAATCTCCGCGGTGACGGCCGGCGTCAAGGATGTCCGTGCCGTGCTCGACACCGCCCGTAGGGATCTGAACGCCGACGTGCACACCGTGCTCTTCGTCGACGAGGTGCACCGCTTCTCCAAGGCGCAGCAGGACGTGCTGCTGCCGGCCGTCGAGAACCGATTGGTGACCTTGGTTGCTGCCACCACTGAGAACCCCAGCTTCTCGGTCATCTCCCCGCTGTTGTCGCGCTCGCTGCTGCTCACCCTGCGCCCCCTCACCGATGATGATCTTGGTGCGTTGATCGACCGGGCGCTGTCGGACGAGCGGGGTCTGCGGACGATGGCGGGGGAGTCGTACGCCCTCGACGACAGTGCCCGATCCGATCTGCTGCGGTTGTCCGGCGGGGACGCCCGTCGAGTGCTCACCTATCTGGAGGAGTCGGCGGCCGGCGCGCAGGCGCTCGGGGTGACCATGATCAACTCCGAAGTGGTGGCCCAGTCGGTCGACCGGGCCGCCGTCCGCTACGACCGCGACGGCGACCAGCACTACGACGTGATCAGCGCCTTCATCAAATCGGTACGGGGCTCGGATGTGAACGCTTCGCTGCACTACCTGGCCCGGATGATCGCCGCCGGGGAGGACCCCCGATTCATTGCGCGCCGGTTGATCATCCTGGCCTCCGAAGACATCGGACTGGCCGACCCGTCCGCCCTCGGACTGGCGGTGGCCGCCGCCGACGCGGTGGCCTTCATCGGGATGCCGGAGGGACGCATTCCCTTGGCCGAGGCGACCGTCCACCTGGCCCTGGCGCCGAAGTCGAACTCCTCGTACAAGGCGTTGGACGCAGCCCTGGCCGATGTCCGCTCGGGCCGGATCGGGCTCGTCCCGCCGCACCTGCGCGACTCCCACTATCCGGGCGCGGCCGACCTTGGCCATGGCACGTCGTATCTGTACGCCCACGACCAACCGCACGGCATCGCCGATCAGCAGTACCTGCCCGACGAGTTGATCGATGTCCGTTACTACACCCCGACCACCCATGGTGCGGAGTCGGTGATGTCTGCGCGGCTGGCACGGATCGAGGAGTTGCTGGGTCGCGACCCGGCGTGACGGACGGCCCGACCGCACCGAGATCTCGCCGCGGCCTCGCCTGGCAACGGAATCGGCCCGCAGGCCTTACGGTGTGGCAGATACGCGAAGCCAGCCGAATGCGAGGAGGTCCCACCATGACGGTCCCCACGACCGACAGCAGTACCACCGACGGCTCGAGCACCGACCAGCAGATCGCGCTGGTCGAGGCTGTCACCGCCCACAACTACCACCCGCTGCCGGTGGTGGCCGCGTCGGCGTCGGGGGCCTGGGTGCACGATGTCGAGGGCAAGCGCTACCTGGACTGCCTGGCGGCCTATTCGGCCCTCAACTTCGGCCACGGACACCCGGACCTTGTTCGTACGGCGAAGGCGCAACTCGACCGGCTGACGCTCACCAGTCGCGCCTTCCACAATGATCAGTTGGGCGCCTTCTGTCGCGATCTGGCCGAGCTGGCCGGGATGGACCGCGTGTTGCCGATGAACACCGGCGCCGAAGCGGTGGAGACCGCGATCAAGGTCGCGCGCCGGTGGGGTGTCGACGTCCGCGGCGTTCCCGAGGACCAGGCCGAGATCATCGTGGCTGGTGACAACTTCCACGGCCGGACGACCACGATCATCAGCTTCTCCACCGACGATGAGGCTCGTCGCGGGTTCGGTCCATTCACGCCTGGCTTCCGGATCGTCGAGTACGGCAATGCCGCCGCCCTGGCCGGGGCGATTACCGAGCGCACTGTCGGGGTCCTGTTGGAGCCCGTCCAGGGTGAGGCCGGGGTGATCATTCCTCCCGAGGGCTATCTGGCCGAGGTACGGCGATTGTGCACCGAGGCCGGAGTGCTGTTCATTGCCGACGAGATCCAGTCCGGCCTCGGCCGCTGTGGTGCCACCTTCGCCTGCGAGATCGAAGGTGTGGTCCCGGACATGTATCTGCTGGGCAAGGCGCTCGGCGGTGGCATCGTACCGGTGTCGGCCGTCGTCTCCCGCGACGACGTGCTGGCGGTGATCACCCCGGGGAGCCACGGATCGACGTTCGGCGGCAACCCATTGGCCGCTGCCGTCGGGCATGCGGTGGTCGGGCTGCTCGCCACCGGTGAGTTCCAGGCGCGGGCCCAGCGGCTGGGGGAGCGACTGCGTGCTCGCCTCGACACCCTCATCGGGCACGGCGTGCAGGCGGTCCGGACCCGCGGTCTGTGGGCCGGAATCGACATCGATCCGGCGCTGATGACCGGACGCCAGGCGGCCGAGGGCCTGGCCGCCCGCGGGGTGCTGTCGAAAGCGACCCCCGGCCAGACGCTGC
>JAKDKP010000470.1 GCA_030453285.1 Propionibacteriales bacterium | reverse complement strand
GGGGGTGATCCTCGTCATGGCCGACCAGGTCAACGGTCAGGGGGGCTCACCAGTGCACGACCACCTTGTCGCCGATCCGCACCTGCCCGTACAACCAGGCGACGCCTTGCTTGTTGCGGATGTTGACACACCCGTGCGAGGCGCCGGCGTATCCACGGGCGGCGAAGTCGGCGGAGTAGTGCACCGCCTCACCGCCGCTGAAGTACATCGCGTACGGCATGGGCGACTTGTATTCGCGGGAGTACTCGTCGCGGACCTTGCGGAAGATCGAGAAGGTGCCTTCGCGGGTGATGTTGGCCTGGGACCCGAACCGGGCATCCATGGTGAGCTGCACCTTGCCGTCGACCACCCAGACAAGTTGGCGCGTGGTCTTGGAGATGCAGATCACGCGGCCGGTCAGGCACCGCTTGTCGAGCTTGGCCGCGCTGGTGTTCGGCTTCGGCTTCTCGTTGTTGAGCTCGGCCTTGGTGGGCTGACGGGTCATTGACGTCAGCTTGTCCCAGGTCCGCTGGTCCACCTCGCCGGTCCTGGGGATGGCCCGCTTGGCCTGGAAACCCTTGACCGCGGTCACGGTCTGATCCCCGTACGATTTCGTCACGTTCGCCGAGAACCAACCGACCTGCTTGAGGCGCGCCTGCAACTCGGACACCTTGGCTCCTGTCGAGCCCTTCTTGAGGATCGCCTTGCCGGCACGGAGCACGTTGTACATCTCGTCCCGTGTGGGTTTCTTGGTCATCTTCTCCAAGGCGTCCCATGTCTTTTGGTCCACCTGGCCGGTCGCGGCGAGCTTGCGCTTGGCCTGGAAGCCCTTGACCGCAGCGGCCGTGGTGTCGGTGTAGGTCTGGGTGATCTCACCGCTCAGCCAGCCGAGGGACCGGAGCCGCACCTGCAACTCACGGACCTTGTCGCCCTTCGAGCCACCCTTGAGCAGCGCGGCTGGCTTGGGCGACGTCGAGGCGCTCGGCGAGGCCGAGCTGCTGCTGGCCGACGGGCTCGCACTGGCTGAAGGGGACGTGTTGTTGGCTGCCGGGGACGGCACCTGCTGGCTCGGTGGTACGGCGGCGCCGGTGTCGGCGTTCGTCGGCCCGCAGGCGGTGACCGCGGCGAGGGCGAGCAGCGTGAGGCCACTGGCGATGCTGGTCCGGATCGTCTTGCGCACTGTGACTCCTCAAGCCAAGGAACTCGTTGACGGGTGGGGGCACGCGCCACGCGCCAGCTTGACACGAGAACGGCGGCCACGTCATGCCCCCACACCGGGATAGATGCCTGGCCGTGTCCGTTTGATGCCCTGTCCCGCCCGTGGTTACCAAGAAGTTACCCAGAACTGAGCGGGAACGAAGGGGGGTGGCCACCACAACCGCCGACTGCCCCGCGCCACAATGCGCGGCGAGGAACCGAGCGTGCCGAAGCCCCGCCGGACCGTACGAACTGTCAGCGAGTAACGACTGGAAGCTTGGCAACGAGATGCCCGTGGATGCGGAGTGCTTCCACGGCCCTGGCCAGCGCACCGGCACTCTCGAAGTCGTCGGCGGCCTCGGCCACCGATCGGATCGCGCCGGAGAGATCCCCGCCGTGCATCTGGATCCGGTGCTGGAGCAGCTTGGCCCGGCCTCGGTGGCTGCGGGACAGATTGTCCTCTGCGCGCAGGCCGAGCTCGACCTGGCGCGCCGCCTCGTCGAACTCACCGATGGCCAGGGAGTATTCGGCCCGGGTGAGCTCCAGCTCGGCCAGGTCGTGTCGGTTGCCGACCAGAGTGAGGGCGGTTGTAGCGCTCTCCAGCAGTTGCCCCACCGGATCCAGGACCTCGGCCTGCAGATGCATGGACGCTGAGGCCTTGTGGAACCGACCCCACTGCCGCACATCCACTTCGGCCCGCAACCAACGGCTGGCGTTGCGGTGCTCGACGCAGGCCCGCTTCACCTTGCCGGTGAGGAAGTCGATGTTGCCAAGGGCCCAGGCGATCATCCCTCGCGTCTGGGAGGACGTGATGTCAGGTCGTACGGCACGCAGACCTTCGGCGGATTCGGCGGCGTGATCAACTCGCCCGGCCTCGGTCTCGGCAGCGATCAGTGCCATCAGGGCGCTGGCCCGGACTCCGACGTGGACCTTCTCCGACTCGGCGAGCTGGACGGCGCGATGCGCCGAGCTGATGGCGTCGGGCAGTTCGGCCAGGGCACGCTGTGACTTGGCCAGATGGGTGAACACCTCTGCCTCCAGCGCCGGCGATGATGCGGTCACCTCGTGGCGGGACAGGATCAGGGCCAGTTCCTTGCCTCGTTCGTAGTCACCCAGCGCCTCCACCGACTGGAGATGCAGCATCTGAGCGCGCCACCACATGTCGGGGCGATCCGTGCCGAGGGCCATTTGGGCCAGACTGTCAGCCAGGATGGCTGCCCCTTCGTGGTCGCCCTCACTGAAAGCCGAGCGGGCCGCCAGATCGACCTCCAGCGCCCGAGCTCCGGGACCATCGACCGTCACGTCCGCGTCCCCGTCGATCAGGCCGGCCGGGGTCACCCCGAGCCGTTCGGCCAGAAAGGCGAGCACCTCACCCGTCGGCCGCCGCCGGCCGCTCTCCAGATGCGACACGTACGAACCCGAATAGCGAGAACCTCCAAGCTCGCTCTGGGATAGGCCGGCGACACGTCGCAGTTCCTTCAGACGCTGCGTGAACGAGCCTGACATCCCACTCCCTCCTGTCATCGGGGCCCCACGGACAGATCATCGTGCCAGATCCACGAGCTGGATCAACGAGGCCGCCCCGGGGTCCCGCCGACTTCTTGACAAGCTTGTCAAACATCTTGACAGATCCCGTCAAGTCTACATAGTGTCTGCGTTGTCGCCTCGCCCGGGGGCACACCAGATCAGGGGGCAACCAGCATGTCGTCGAAGATCAAGAAGGGCATCATCACCCTCAGCGCCGTGCTGTTGACGATCGCGGGTGGTATGGCCGTCAGCGCACCCGCCGCCCAGGCATCCCCCTCACACTCGTACCAGTCATCCGACGGTGGCGAAGGCGACTGGCCTGTGCCCCGCGCGTGCTGATTCACTCCCCTCAACCAACGATCAGTGCACCTCCTCC
>JAKDKP010000469.1 GCA_030453285.1 Propionibacteriales bacterium | reverse complement strand
GCCGGTGATGCCCCAGCCCGCGGTCACGGCGCCCTCGCGTACCTCCAGGCCCAGTGCGGTGGCGGCGTCCTCGAGCTCGCGCAGGTGGGAGATCGCGGCGGCCAGGTCCGTCGCCGCCGTCTGCAGGGCACCCAGTGCACGGGCCGCCTGCGAGAGCGGGGCAGCCAGCAGGGACACGAGGTTCTGCGGAGCAGCCTTCATGGCGCCTGCGAGCTTGGCGAGGAGCACCTCACGGGACTCGAGGTCGGCCAGCTTGTTGACCTCGTCGGTGGTCAGGACCTTGCCGTCCAGCACACCACCCTTGATCACCAGAAGTGGGTTTGCCTTGGCGAAGTCACGCAGACCCTTCGCAACGGTGACCGGGTCACCGCTGATGAAGGCGATTGCCGTGGGGCCGACGAGCAGGTCGTCGAGGCCATCGACGCCCGCATCGCGAGCAGCAATCTTGGTCAGGGTGTTCTTCGACACGGCGTAGGTGGCGTCCTCACCGAGGGCGCGGCGCAAGTCCTTCAGCGCTGCAACGGTGAGACCGCGGTAGTCGGTCAGCACAGCACCGGTCGAGTTGGAGAACTGCTCCTTCAACTCGCCGACCGCGGCTTCCTTTTCCGGGGTCGCCATAGGTCTCCCTTCCACTTCCGTCTCCAAAGGGCACACACGCTGTGCGCCCACCGTTGACCGACGGTGGTGTCTAGGGAAGGCAAGAAGCCCCGTTGCGCAGGCAAACGGGGCTCGGTCAGCGGGCTGACTTCGTACGTTGTCCTGCGCGGGTCTTCGCTTCTCGGCGATCCTTCGGGTCGAGCGAACTCGACCAACCTGCGGTCTTCGGCACGGTGAACACTACGCGACCACGGACAAGCGCTCCAAATCGTTCACGCTGCCGACCACGGTCGAGTCACCCTGCCCCGAGGGTGCAGATCCGCGCCCGGTGAGGAGGCCCCGGCCCCTGTTGCTGGCGGCCCACTTGTGACAGCGTGACGATGTCTGCTCCTGACGACGTCCCCCATCCGGCCCGAGCAATTCGGGCTGAACAACGAGGTCCTCCATGACGCGACCCTTCGTCCCCACCATTGCGGCGGCCTGGCTGACCGCCACCCTGGTGTCATCCGTGGCCATGCCGGCATCCTTCGCCGCTCCACCAGCACCACGACCCGCGGACACTGAGGACTTGGCCTTCGCCACCTCTTTCGAGACGGGCGAGCCTCAGCCCGACTGGATCGACACCCCCGAGCTCGACGCGGACGGAACCCCCGACTCCCACGGAGTCACCGGACTGCCATCGGCGGGACTGCCCGGCAACGTCAGCGACCAGATCGCCGAAGTCCGGGTGAGTGCGGAGAACCCTCCGGGCGAAGGCGTTACCCAGTTGATGGACGGCTCGGTCGAGAGCAAGTGGTTGGCCTTCGCGCGAACCGGATGGGTCGAGGTCCGCCTCGCCGAGCCCGTGGCAGTACGCCACTACGCCCTCACCTCGGCCAACGACGCCCCTGAGCGGGACCCCAAAGACTGGACGATCCAGGCGTCCAACGACGGCGAGAGCTGGACGACCCTCGACACCCGCGCCGGCCAGGTCTTCGAGGAGAGGCAGCAGACCGAGGTCGTGCAGATCGACAACACCGACCAGTGGAGCTGGTACCGCCTCGAGGTGACCCAGAACTCCGGAGCCGATCTCCTGCAACTGGCCGAATGGCAACTCTCCGACGGCGCTCCGGCACCCGAGGTGCCCGACAATCTGATGACCTCGGTGGGCCGCGGCCCCTCCACCGGTTGGACCGCTCGCCCGGGGATGGGCTGGACGGGCCTGTCGGCGCTGCGGTACGCAGGCCAGCACACCCGTGACGAGGCGGCCTCGGGCACCAACAAGCTGCTCGACGTCGACATCGAGGTGACTCCCGAGACCGAGTTGTCGTACCTGATCTTTCCCGAGTTCACCGAGGGTGACACCAGCTATGCCAGCACCCATGTGTCGATCGACCTGGCCTTCACCGACGGCACCCGCCTCAGTGACCTCGCCCCGACCGACGATCACGGCTACCCGCTGACCCCGCGGGGACAGGGGAGGTCGAACTCGTTGTGGCCCGATCAGTGGAATCAGCAGCGGGCCCACATCGGCGAGGTCGCCGCGGGGCGGACCATCGACCGCATCCTCCTCGGCTACGACGCTCCCAGCGGACCGGTGAGGTTTGCCGGCTGGATCGACGATCTGCGGATCGGCACCCGGGCAGACGTACCGGCCGACACGCCTCCGGCTGATCGTGTGCTGACCACCCGAGGCACCAACTCCTCCGGTGGCTTCTCCCGCGGCAACAATCTGCCGGCGACGGCGGTGCCACACGGGTTCAATTTCCTCGCACCGATGACCGACGCCGGATCGCAGAGCTTCATCTACGAGTATCAGCGGCGCAACACCGAGGCCAATCGGCCCGCACTCCAGGGATTCACCGTCAGCCATCAACCCAGCCCGTGGATGGGCGACCGGCAGACCTTCCAGGTGATGCCGTCGGCGCAGCGGCCGAGCCAGGACCGTACGACACGCGCACTGACCTTCGGGCATGATCAAGAAGTCGCCCGCCCGTACGTGTATGACGTCGCCTTCGACAACAAGATGCGCACCGAGATGACCCCGACCGACCACGCCGCCATGTTCCGCTTCACCTTCACCGGCACGGATTCGTGGGTCATGTTCGACAACGTCGACAACTCCGGCGGACTACGGCTGGACGCCGAGGACGGCACGGTCTCGGGCTGGACCGATGTCCGTAGCGGCCTGTCCAACGGTGCCACCCGAATGTTCGTCCACGGGCGGTTCGACGAGCCGGTGGTGGCCACCGAAAAGCCAGGCGGCGGTGCACGTCCGGATGTGTTCGGCCACGCGCGATTCGACACCAGCACCGACAAGACCGTCACCCTCCGGTTGGCGACCTCCTTGATCAGCCAGGAACAGGCCCAACGCAATCTCGAACAGGAGATCGCCGCCGATGACACCTTTGAATCGGTCCGCGATCGGGCCGCATCCCAATGGAACAAGGCATTGGGGGTGGTGCAGGTGGAGGGTGCCAGTGATCATCAACTCACCACGTTGTACT